>JAWWOM010000382.1:0-2835 GCA_033851655.1 Frankiales bacterium | reverse complement strand
CGGACGAGGTTGTCGACGGCAGAGCCGTTGACTGCGGCGACACCCGTACCGGTGCCTTGGGGGGCGGTGTAGCAGCCGACCAGGAGCACCTGCATGTCAGTCCCGAGCAGTCTGTGCACGAGCGTCGAAGTCGGCCAGCTCGGCGAGGATCCGCTTGGCCACCGCACCCGGCGAGGACTCGGCGACGACCGTGACGCCCGGCTCGTCCGGCTGCAGGGGTTCGAGTGTCGCCAGCTGACTGCTGAGCAGTGACGGCGGCATGTAGTGGCCCCTGCGGTGTTCGAGCCGCTCGCTGAGAACCGCTTCGGCCACGCTGACGTGCGCGAACCACACCGACGGATGGCCGTCCCTGAGCCGGTCGCGGTAGACCCGCCGCAGCGCCGAGCAGGTGACCACCGCGTTCTGACCGGCCCGCTCGTTCTGGCCGATCCACTCGGCGATGGTCCGCAACCACGGCCAGCGGTCCTCGTCGGTCAGCGGGTGCCCGTCGCGCATCTTTTCGACGTTGGCCGGCGGATGGAAGTTGTCACCCTCGGCGAAGACCCAGCCGGTACGGGCGACCAGCTCGGCGGCGACGCTGGTCTTGCCGGAGCCGGACACCCCCATCACGACGATCGTCCTGGTTGCCCGCTCGCTCATGATCGCTTCCTGTCCGCCTGCTCGCAGCTCAACCCTGGCCGGTTCAGGCTGTCCACACCAAGGGGGCGGTCGTCCGGCTGCCGCCGGCTCCACGGGTCACCTCCCTCGCCGCGGCGCCGAGACGTTCGACGGCCGTGACGAGCTGGTCCTCCGGCAGGGTGTACGGCAGTCGCAGGAACCTGTCGTGGGTGCCCCGGAAGGTGAACCGGGTCCCCGGCGTCACCCGTACCCCGTGCTCGCGCGCGGTCTGGGCGAGCCGGGTGCTGCTCGCCCCCGGACCGAGGTCGACCCAGCTGACCAGTCCACCGGCGGGCCGGCTCGGCGACCAGTCCGGCGCGTGCTCGGCGAGCGCCTCGAGCAGCCTGGCCCGGCGCAGCCGGAGCAGGGCGGCCCGTTCGGCGAGCAGGGCGTCCATCCGGTGCAGGACCTGCTCGGCCACGAGCTGCTCGAGCACGGGCGTCGAGAGGTCCTGGCTGGTCCGGCCGGTCGCGATCCGGCGGACCAGGTCCGGGGCCGCCCGGATCCAGCCGACCCGCATCCCGGCCCACACGCTCTTGCTGAGCGAGCCGACGGTGATCACCCGGTCGGAGGAGCCGTAGTGGCCGAGCGGCCGCGGCGGGCGGGCGATCTCGTCGAGCGTGAGGTCGCGGAACGTCTCGTCCGCGATCACCAGGGTCGTGGCCGGCAGGGCGGCGAGCAGCTCGCGGCGGGCCGCTGCGGGAGCGTGGAACCCGGTGGGGTTCTGGTGATCCGGGGTGATGTGGGCGAGCACGGCGGCGGCGGCGCCCCTGGCCGGGCGCACCGCCGAGAGGTCCCAACCGGCGGCGGAGACCCCGATCGGGGCGATCCGTACCCGGTGCGCCGACGCGGCGTCGACGACCGAGGGATAGCTCGGCGACTCGATGAGCACCCGGTCGCCGGGGCTGGTGAGCGTGCGCAGTAACAGGTCCCAGCCGTGCAGAGCCCCCTGCGTGACCAGGATCTGGTCGGCCCGGGTGTGCAGGCCACCGGCGCCGAGGTGGTCGGCGATGGCGGCGCGCAGCTGGGGCAGCCCGAGCGGGTGCAGCCCGTGGCCGGCGATGAACGGCGGCAGCTCGGCGGCCGCAGCCGCCACCAGCTCCGGCATGCTCGAGGGGGCCTGCATGGCGGCGATGGTGAGGTCGATCAGCTGCTCCGACTGGTCAGGGTCGTCCGGTCGCCCCGATAGGCGGCTCGGACTGGCCGTACGGGTGCCGCCGCCGTGGTCACTGACCAGGTAGCCCTCGTCGCGCAGCCTCCGGTAGGCCACGCTCACCGTCGACCGGCTGACCCCCAGCGACAACGACAGGTCGCGTTCGGAGGCAACCCGGGCGCCGACCACGAGCCGGCCGTCGAGGATCAGCGACCGGATGCCCGTACTCACGGCCTGGTTCGTGTCGCCCTCACCGAGCAGCGGCCCCAGCAGCCTCGCCAGCCGGAAGGCCTTTCCTTCGTCCACAGCAGTCCACCTCAGCGCACTTGGTCTGGTCCAGATCAGGCCAACCTCGACCTGAGCATGACAGGCTGGCTGCATGCCGTACACCGGATTGCTCCAGCAGCTGCCCGCAGGCCGCAGGCGGTTCCGGCTGCTCCTGCTGATGGTCGGCCTGACGCTGTACGGGCTCAGCGACGCGATGCTGGTGCAGGCCGGGCTGGGACTGGATCCGTGGGACGTGTTGCACCAGGGGCTCAGCCGCTCGGTCGGCGGCCAGGTCGGCACCTGGACCGACATCATCGGCGTCCTCGTGCTGCTCGGCTGGATCCCGTTGCGGCAGAAGCCCGGCGTCGGGACCGTCATCAACGTCATCGTCATCGGCATCGTCGTCAACGTCTGCCTAGCCGTGCTGCCCAGTCCGCGCGGCTGGCAGCTGCAGACCGCCGAGATGGTCTCCGCCGTGCTGCTCAACGCGGTGGCGACCGGCCTCTACATCGGCGCCGGGCTCGGCCCCGGGCCGCGCGACGGGCTGATGACCGGGATCGCCGGCCGCGGGCACTCCGTGCGGGTGGTGCGCACCGGCATCGAGCTCTCGGTGCTCGCCATCGGCTGGCTGCTGGGGGGCACCGTCGGCGTCGGCACCGTCGTCTACGCCCTGGCGATCGGTCCGCTGGTGCACCTCACCTTGCCGCTGCTGACCCTCGGCTCAAGGCTGAACGACCCGCTGCAGCCCGGTGGCGAGG
>JAWWOM010000158.1:0-4004 GCA_033851655.1 Frankiales bacterium | reverse complement strand
GTCCGCAGGACCTCCGTGCTGAGCTTGTCGCCCCACACGGTCGACCGAGGGCGAGGCGGCCCGGGGGGCGCGCCCGCCGCAGTCCAGACGGCCGCGGCGCTGACCGTACCGTCGGGCTCGTAACGGCCCATGCTGGCGAACTCGACGCGGAGCAGCGTGCCGACTTCCCCGGTCACCATCGCGAACAGCTCGTCCACCGGCGCCACGCGAGCCACGAGCGTCGCCACTCGCCTCAGCGCTGCCTGCTCCTCGGCGAGCCGGGTGAGCTCAGCGCGGCTCTCGGCATTGGCGATGGCCGTCGCCAGGAGCTCGGTGAAGTCGGCGAGGCGGGCCTCCGCGTCCGACGGCAAGGGCCCCCGCTCCGCGGTCATTCCGGCGAGCATGACGCCCCACACCCGATCCTCGACGATGATCGGCGCTCCGGCCGCCGAGTGGACGCCCGTGTCCCTGGCGTCGAGGGCGAGCGGGCCGGAGGCAACGGAGAAGTTGTCCATCCGGACCGGAGAGCCAGTGCGCAGGACGCGTCCGGCGACGTTCTCACCCGCCAAGGCCCAGCGGCTGCCGATCGGAAACGCTTCCGCCGCGCCGCTCCAAGCGGCGACAACGGTGATCGCCTCGTCGGACTCGTAGCGGACCATGCGCGCGAAGTCGGCGGGAATCAACTGTCCCACCTCGCGCGTCACCGCCGCGAACAGCTCGTCCGCCGGGGACGCTCGCGCCACTAGCGTCGCGACCCGCCGCAGGGCCGCCTCGACCCGCCGGGAGGAGGTCTGTTCATCGGCGAGCTGGGCCAGCTCGCCGATCAGGATCGTGATGGCCGCGCCGACGGCGACGAACGCGATCAGGGCGACCACGTCCGGCCCGAGGGATCCACCCCGGAAATCGTCGGGCGTCGCGTAGAGGAAGGCTCCCTCCGCGGCCCCTGCGACGACGAGCGTGAGCCCCGGCAGCGCGCCGCCGAGCATCGATACGGCGGTGACGATCAGCAGCGTGCACGACAGGAAGCCGCCCAGCCCCAAGGAGGATCGGAACGGGAGCCACGCGAGAGCCACCAGTGCCGACCCGAGAACCCAGGCGGCCGTTCGAAGGGCGGGCGAGTGCCGCTTTGACGACACTCCGACCAGACGCCACAGCGGGCTCACATGCGCCAGGGTAACCCTCCGGCACCGCCAGCGTCACCTGAGCCGAAGGCCGTCGGAACTGGCAGCCGCCGGACGGCCGCGGTCTCTGATTGCGCCGGCGCGCCTGAGGCGAGGAAACCGGTCGCTCAGCTGGCGTGCCCGTCGAGAATGCGCTCAATTGCGGAGACTGAGAGCTCGGACTTGGGCAGGAATCCGATGGCGGGGCTCCCCGCGATGAGGTCCGCGAGGTCCGTCTCGGCATGGGTCGAGATCAGGATGACCCGCATCGCGCCGTCCTGGTCCCGCTCGACCAGACTGCGGACGACGTCGAAGCCGCTTTCGTCGCCCAGGCTGATGTCGAGCAGGACCAGGTCCGGCTCCAGCTGTTCGGCCCGCAGCAGCGCTTGCGCACCCGTCGAGGCGACGCCGACGACAGACAGCCCCTGCCGCTCGAGGAGCAAGCGAGCCGCGTCCAGAAACGGCTGGTTGTCATCCACGAGAAGGACACGGCACGTCACACCCACCAGTTTGCCTGGTCGACCCGCTACCCACCATTGCTGCTAGCAGGAATGCGCGGCTAACCGATCCGGTCAGCGACGCGCAGATGACTCTCAGTCAGGTCGCCTGGGTCTGGCCGAGCGCACCGGCGAGCCGGCCACGAGAGGCGTTGAGGTGCGCTTTCATCGCCTCCCCGGCGCCGGCCTCGTCGCGCCGGGTGACCGCCTCGAGCACCCGTTCGTGCTCGCGCACGGTGTCGTCGGCTATCCCGACGGTGTAGTAGAGCCGGTACAGCTGTCCGTGGGGACGTAGTCGCTCCAAGGTCTCGACCATCAAGCCGACGCCAGTGGCAGCCGCCAAGGCGACGTGGAAGGCGGCGTCCTGGGTGGCGAACGCCTTGTAGCTGTCGTAGCCGTCCCCTGCCAGCGGGGTCTTCATCTCGGCAATGAGATCCTCCAGGCCGGTGATCTGCCGCGGCGTCGCCGCCTGGGCGGCCCACGATGCGCATGCCGGTTCGAGCAGGAGCCGCATCCGGAAAAGCTCGTCGAAGGTCCGGGCGTCGATCAACGGCGCGGCGGTGTAGCCGTGGTGCGCCTTCTTGGTCACCAGGCCGTCCGACTCCAGCCGGGCCAGCGCTTCGCGGATCGGGGTGGCGGACACCTTGAGGTCCCGGGACAGCCCATCGATGGAAAGCCGGGCCCCTGGCTCGACGACGTTGTCCATCAGCTTGGACTTGAGGATCTCGTAGACGTCGTCGGCGAGGACCGACCTACGGGGTGCATCCACCGTGCCGAACGGCGAGCCGGCGGTAGTCGTCTGCCCTGCGCTCATAGCGGCTGATCCTATACGAAGTCGGATCTGACAGCAGCACTCCAGGCGCGGCCGCATAGCCTTGATCCGAAACCGGGCTGCTGGTGCGCTTGATTGCGGAGTGATAACGGCCCGGTTTCCGGTCTTGACAGTACGGGGGTCGACTCCGATGATCGGAAATCGTAGATCCTATAGGAACTGCTGACTCCCCGAACCTCATCGAATGAAGGGTGACACCTGTGAGAGGCACTGGTCTCGCGGTACAGATCGGGGTAGCCGGGGTTGCGGTCGGTCTGCTCGCCGCCTGCTCCTCGGCCAGCACAACACCGGCCGGTTCGACCGCTTCGAGCAACAACGCCTCCTCGAGCGCCACGGCCGCTGCCAGCGGCAAGCCGGTCAAGCAGGTGGTCATCGGCCTGTCGAACCAGACGATGGCGGTCACCTTCCCGGTCGGCCTCGCCAAGGGCGCCCAGCAGGAAGCCGACAAGCTCGGCGCCAAGCTGGTCGTGCTCGACTCGAAAGGTGATGTGCAGAAGCAGGGCAGCGATATCCAGGACCTGATCGCACAGAAGGTGGACGGCATCCTGATCGTGCCCAACTCCCCCGGGCCGGCCCAGGCGATGGTCGACGGCGCAGCCGCCGCCGGCATCCCGATCGCCTCGGTGCACGGCACCGTGGGCACCGGCCCCACCACCGTCCCGTACGGCAAGCTGTCCTTCACGATCAACGAGAGCGCCGACACGGTCGGGCACGAGGAGGCAGCCCTCGCCAAGCAGGCGCTGCCGTCCGGGGGCAAGGTCGCCATCGTCACCGGGGCCTCCGGGTTCCTGGAGAACACCACGTGGACCGCGGGCTTCAAGTCCGACCTGGCCGCGGCGGGCGGCTTCACCATCGTGGCTACCCAGCCCGGTGACTGGACGGCCGAGAAGGGTGAGGCCGCCTGTCAGGGCATCCTCAGCGCACACCCGGACATCGCGCTCGTCTATGCGCTGTCCGACGACATGGCCGCCGGGTGCGCCAAGGCGGTGGCGGCGGTCCACTCGCCGGCCAAGATCCTCGGCAACGGGGGCGCGAAGCTCGGAATCGACGGCATCAAGAACGGATCGATCTTCGGCGACGTCTGCTTCAAGCCGGTCGACGAGGGTGCCAAGGCCTTCGACACCCTGTACGCCCAGGTCACCGGCAAGGCGCCGGCACCGAAGACGGTTCTGAGCTATGACATCCCGACGGTCACCAAGGCCACCGTCGACCAGTGCGTGCCGCAGTGGTAGGAGCGGCCAATACGCCGGTGCGGACGAGCGGGATTCACCCGTCCGCACCGAGGTATTCGCCGCTGCTACCACTGCGGGACGCACTGGCCGACGTTGGCCTTGGTGACCGTCGGGATGGCATAGCTCAATACCGACTTCGGTGCCGCCGCCTTGCCCGTGATCTGGGCGTAGAGGGTATCGACGGCCTTCGCACCCTCGTCGACCGGCTTGAAGCACACATCGCCGAAGATCGATCCGTCCTTGATTCCGTCGATTCCGACCTTCGCGCCGCCGTTGCCGAGAATCTTCGCCTGCGAATGAACCG
>JAWWOM010000346.1:0-2733 GCA_033851655.1 Frankiales bacterium | reverse complement strand
GGCAAGGCGCTGGTGATCCACGACCGGGATGCCCACGCCGACGTGCTGCGGATCCTGCGCGAGGAGGGTGCACCGGACCGTACGGTGTTCCACTGCTACTCCGGGGACGCGGAGATGGCCCGCGTGTGTGCCGCCGCGGGCTACTACCTGTCCTTCGCCGGCAACATGACCTTCAAGAACGCGCAGAACCTGCGGGACGCGATCGTCGCGGCACCGCTGGACCTGCTGCTGGTCGAGACCGACGCCCCGTTCCTGACCCCGGCGCCGCACCGTGGGGCGCCCAACGCCCCCTATCTGATCCCGGTCACCGTCCGCGCGATGGCCGAGGTGGCCGGTGTCGACCTCGAGGAGATGTGCGGCGCGCTGGCGGCCAACAGCGAGCGGGTCTTCGGGACCTGGTGACGACCCAAGAATTGCGTCGAGGCCGCCGCTGCCGCTAGGGTCCCCAGACAACGCGGCCAAGATCGGTGGGGGTGGGGTCGACAGCGGACTGAGCACGGACGGGAGTCGGACATGCAGCGCGTGCCACGACGTCCGCTCATGATCGCCGCCCGGACCGCCGTGCTGGTCGCGATGGCCGCCGGTTCGCTGGGCTACACCCTCGCCGACAAGACCGTCACGATCATCGCCGACGGCCAGACCCGTACGGTGCACAGCCTCGGCGGCAGCGTGGCGTCCGCGCTGCGTCACGCCGGACTGACCGTCGGACCGCACGACGAGGTGGCGCCGGACCTCGGGGTCTCGTTGCACGACGGGTCGCGGATCGTGATCGCCCGTGGCCGGCCGCTGTCCGTCAGCCTCGACGGGGTCCACAGGACGCTCTGGACCACTCAGGCTGACCTCGGCTCGGCGACGGCTGCGCTCGGCCTGCGCCTCGACGGTGCCTACGTCTCGGCCAGCCGCTCGCGGGTGATCCCGGCCGGGGGCCTGTCGCTGGTCGTCCGGCTGCCGCAGCGGGTGTCGCTGGTCGTCGGCGGCATCGCGGCCACGGTGACCACCACCGACGCCAGCGTCGCCCAGCTGCTGGCCGACCAGGGGGTGCTGCTGGGCCCGTACGACCTGGTGTCGGTGCCCCTCGACCGCTATCCGAGCGCCGGGACGATCGTGACCGTGACCCGGGTGACCAGGTCCCAGTGGCTCCAGCGCAACAAGATCGGCATCCCCACGGTCCGGGTGGCCGACGTGCACCTGACCGCGGGCAAGGTCCAGCTCGCCCACAACGGCAAGGCAGGGATGCACTACCGGCTGTGGGGCATCGTGCGCAACGACGGCCAGCTGGTCCAGCAGAAGTTGCTCCAGGAGCGCACGGTCGCCGCCAAGCCGAGGGTCCTGCTGTACGGGACCAAGCCCAAGCCGGTGGTGCTGCAGGCGGTCGTGTCCACCCCGGTCGCCCAGCCCACCGTGCCCCGACCGGCCGCCGTGCCCAGGACGACCAAGGGCGCCGGCCTCAACTGGGCGGCGCTGGCGCAGTGCGAGTCCGGTGGCAATCCCCGGCTGACGGACGGCCAGTACTACGGCCTCTACCAGTTCAGCATGGACACCTGGCGCGGTGTGGGCGGTCGTGGCAGGCCGAGCGACGCCTCGGCGGCGGAGCAGACCTACCGGGCCAAGCTGCTCTATGCCCAGCAGGGGCGCTCGCCCTGGCCGTCCTGCGGTCACGACCTCTGATCATGTCGCTGCTCGGCCCCGCTGAGGTCCGCGCCTTGGCCGCCGAGCTCGGCGTACGCCCCACCAAGACCCTCGGCCAGAACTTCGTCCACGACGCCAACACGGTGCGCCGGATCGTCAAGGCTGCGGAGCTGTCGCCGGACGACGTGGTCTGCGAGGTGGGGCCCGGCCTCGGCTCCTTGACCCTCGGCCTGCTCGACGCCGCCGCTCAGGTCACCGCCATCGAGATCGACCCGCGGCTGGCCGACCGGTTGCCGCTGACCGTCGCCGAGCGGGCGCCGGAGCTGTCCGGACGGCTGACCGTGCTGACCGCCGACGCGCTCCAGGTCAGCGAGCTGCCGGGCCGCGAACCGACGGCCCTGGTCGCCAACCTGCCCTACAACGTCGCCGTACCAGTGGTTCTGCACCTGCTCGAGGTGCTGCCGAGCCTGCGGCACGGACTGGTCATGGTCCAGGCCGAGGTGGCCGACCGGCTCACCGCACCACCAGGCAACAAGGTGTACGGGATCCCCACGGTGAAGGCCGCCTGGTACGTGCGCACCCGCCGCGCCGGATCCGTACCCCGCAGCGTGTTCTGGCCGGTACCCAACGTGGACTCCGCCCTGGTCGCCTTCACCCGGCACGACCCGCCGGTGACGACGGCCACCCGGCGCGAGGTGTTCGCGGTCGTCGACGCCGCGTTCGCCCAGCGGCGCAAGGCCCTGCGCGGCGCGTTGACCGGTTGGGCCGGCTCCCCGATGCTGTCCGAGCAGGCGCTGCGAACGGCCGGCGTCGACCCGACCGTGCGCGGGGAGACGCTGACCGTCGCCGACTTCGCCCGCATCGCCGAGGCCCGGAGGGGAAGCTCATGAGGGTTCGTCGCGTCACCGCCGTCCTGTGCGCGCTGGGAGCAGCCCTGATGGCCGCCGGCCCGGCCGGGGCAGTGGTCGGCTACCCGGCCGTCTACGACACGGCCTGCATCACCACCCCCACGGCCCAGTTCAGCCCAGCGCCCGACGGCTGGGTCCGCGGCTTCCTCGAGACCGGGTGCAACGGCGACAGCATCGACTACGCCACCTTCAACCC
>JAWWOM010000335.1:0-9605 GCA_033851655.1 Frankiales bacterium | reverse complement strand
CGATGATCAAGAACCCTGCCCTTGACCGTGGTGCCTTCGTCAAGGGACCGAAGCTCCAGGACACGTACACCTCCGAGGAGTGGGCTCCGCCGCGGGGTTGCACCGCCCGGCAGTACGACGGAACCCTGCTGACCGACCAGATGGCTCTGCCGGAGTTCGGCGCGGCCGCCAACCGGCTGTGCGTCGAGGCCCCGATGCTGGGCATGGCCATGGGACCGTCCGACGCAACTCCCGGCGCCGCGTCCCAGACAGTCAACGGCAACTACGGCTTCGCCACGTCGAAGCTGAACCTCTATCCGCCGGGCAACGCGAAGAATCCGGCGCCGAACCACGACCTGGCGCTGTACGCAGACCTGGCCACCAACGGCTACTTCGAGCAGGACCTGCCGGCGATGGCCTACATCGTCTCCGTCGACATCCCCAATGACCCGGTCGACGGGAAGCCGATGTACAAGGTCACCACCGAGTCCGATGTCAACATCTTCGACGGCGACACCTACCTGCCGCAGCAGAACTACCCGCCGACGACTCTCGCGGCCGCCAACGCTCCGGCAGGGCCGCCCGACGCGAAGCCGCTCCCCCCGAGCCAGCCGCCGTCCCAGCAGGCCGGCATCATCTCCCCGTGCGTCGGCGCCTTGCACAAGATCACGGTGACGAACGCCAACTTCGTCGCCGGTGGCGGCAGCCCGTTCGAGGGGCAGGATCGGCCGTACTGCACCGACAAGCTGGTCACGGTGCGGGCCGGGCAGGCGACGGCTCCGAACTTCAACCTGTTCACCGACGTGCCGATCCCCACGCACTTCTGGGGCCTGACCTTGAACGACCTCGGCCTGACCCTGGACAAGCGCAGCGTCAACTATGGCGAGGCGCAGGGCCTGCCCTTCGTCCCTGTCGGCCTGTACGACTGGAGCGGCCGGCTGGAGGCCACGGCGCACACCGACTTCAACGGCCTGTACGAGGTCCTCGTGCCGTCAACCGACACCTACAACTGCCCGGTGCCGGCCGGGCCGTGCCCGAACATGTACCGGTTCGTCGGCAACGACCCCGGACAACCAGGGGCACTGAACGCCGACTACAACCCAAGGTTCCGAACGATCGCCACCAACTTCCAGGCGTGGCCTGGGCTCTACACGGTGACGGACGAGGCGCCCACCCAGGTCGCAGCCACGGCGATGACCCCGGACACCACGGTGGCCAACCCCACCATCTGCAACCTGGACAGCGCGCAACCCCAGCTGCTGTCGGTCAGCAAGCCCTACGTCCGCAAGAACGCCAGCGCGGCCAACCGTACGGTGACGGTGAACGGCTTCGGCTTCGGAAGTGCGGGAACGCTCCGCCTGAACGGGGTTGCGGCGAGTACGACCAGTTGGTCGGACAACAAGATCGTGTTCATCGTGTCCGACGAGATCGACACGGGCGCGCTCGTGCTGTCGGTGTCCAACACGGCCAGCGGCATGCAGAGCGTCAACGGGTTGACGTTGCAGCTGCTGGACTCGGCGAACGCCTTAACGGCGGGCACCCGGCCGAGCAATCCGCTGATCGCCGAGGTCGGCCCGGGCAAGGGCTACAAGACCATCCAGGCGGCGCTCGAGGCAGCCAAACCGACAACGACGACGCCGTACTGGCTGGTCGTCGTGTGGCCGAACACACCGGGCACCGACAATCCGCAGGGTGAGTACTCGGAGAACGTGATCGTCCATCACCAGGTGCGGATACAGGGCGTCGGGCCGGGCGGTTTCAACCCGACGGGTCAGTTCACCCCGGGGTCCATCATCGACGGATCGGGCTTCAGCCCGGACAATGCGCGAGGTACGAACTGGATCACCCTGCTCGGGCGGCTGCGGTACAACGGCGCTCGCGCCGTGCCCGACGCAGCTGTCGTCACCGTGCTGGACGACCCGGCACTGGCCGGCGTCGTGCCGACCCGTTACCCGGTCACCATCGACGGCTTCAGCATCGTCGGCGGCTCGCAGTCGGACTTCGCGACCAACTTGACCAACCTCACCGGCGGCACCAAGACCCCGTACGGCGGCGTAGGTGCTCTGATCACCCAGGGCGGCGGCATCTACGTCCACGCCAACGTGCGCGACCTGCACGTGACAGACAACGTCATCAAGGGCAACAGCGGCTCGTACGGCGGCGCCATCCGCGTCGGCACTCCGTACGTCGGTGACAACCGCAACTACCGGCTCGTGCTCAGCCGTAACCAGATCCGGGACAACGGCGGCACCAACCTTGCCGGCGGCATCGGGTTGTTCAGCGGCAGCGACGGCTATTCGGTCGACCACAACGCCATCTGTGGCAACTTCTCCGCGGAGTACGGCGGTGCCATGACCGCCTTCGGCTACCAGGTGCACGCGGCGGCCGGTGACTCAAGGGGCGGGACGATCAACCACAACCGGATCTGGTTCAACCAGTCCTACGACGAGGGCGGCGGCATCATGATCGCCGGCGAGCTGCCGAGCAACCCGAACCGGCTGTCTCCGGGCACCGGGCCGGTCACGATCGACGCAAACGTGATCCAGACCAACCTGGCCAACGACGACGGTGGCGGCATCCGGTTGCTGCAGGTGAGTGGATTCCACATCACCCGCGACAACCCGGAGACGATCAACATCACCAACAACACCATCGCCAACAATGTCTCGGCGCACGAGGGCGGTGGCCTGGCACTCGATGACGCGGTTTTCGTCAACATCGTGAACAACACGGTGGTCAAGAACCTGACGACCGCAACGGCGGTCACCAGCGACGGCACCGCGGCTCCGGCCGGCCTCTCCACCGCGACCAACAGCGACCCGCTGCAGGCGCGGCTCCGCAACCCCAACCCTTTCGAGCAGAGTGCCACGCTCGCCGCGACGACCTTCAGCAAGCCGACCCTGCTCAACAACGTCTTCAACGACAACCGGGCCGGCAACTTCAGCGGTGGCTGGGTCTACGGCATCGGCGGAAAGCTCCCGGACGGCACAGACAACAATGTGACCAACTGGGACATGGGTGTCCCGGATGACAGCTCGGCGGTCCTCACCCCGAAGAACTCCGTGCTGCAGGCAAGCGATCCCTCCGTGCCCGACCAGGTCGCCGGGGACCCGAGCAACGTCATCACCGGCGACGCCATGCTCAAGGATCCCTATGACGTCACGGTCAGCGTGCTCGCGTTCCGGACCAACCCGGCCTTCCGGCAGGCGGCCATCGTGGCGCAGCTCCTGCCGCCGAACCTGATGGGCGACTACCACCTGGCCACCGGTTCACCTGCTGTCGGAGCCGGGGCCGCCAGCACCCAGGTCGACTGGGGATCGCCCGGCCACAACTGGCACTACACCGTGAGCGCTCCGAAGCTCGACATCGACGGTGACGTGAGGCCTACGTTGCTTCGCTACGACGCCGGCTCCGACCAGCAGAAGTAACCGGGCAGCTGGGTCTCCCGCCGCGGGGCGGGAGACCCAGCTCCCCACCGGTAGGCCAACCCTCCGTACCACCTGACCTTCTCTCCACGCGGAGCTCACAGTGACTGACAGCAGAAGCATTTCCCGCCTGTCCCGCCGATCGTTCCTGGCCGGTTCGGCAGGGGTGGCCGGCAGCGTGCTGGTCGGGGGTCGACTGATCGGCGGGGCACCGTCGGCGGAGGCCGCAACCCGGGCGCCGACCGCGACGGACATCGGCCACCCGGTCAAGGAGCTGCACCTGGTCGGCACGGACGGCTGGGTGTCGATGCCTGCAAACGCTCCGTCGGACTTGCCGTTCTTCCCGGATTCGCTGGCGCCGTCCCCCTTTGACACGTACGTGTTCGGTTTCCGCGACGTGACGGGCATGGCCGACCCTCAGGTCGTTGCCCAGCGAGGCAAGGCGCAGATCAGTGCTCCGATGCTGTCCTTCGACGAGGAGGACGACATCTACATCACGCTGACCAACCTCGGCCTCTCCGTGCGACCCGACCTCTACGACGGGCACACCCTGCACTGGCACGGCTTCGTCAACGCGATCCCGTTGTTCGACGGGGTTCCCGAGCTCTCCCTCTCGGTGCCGGTGGGCCGGGACCTCACCTACTTCTACCGCCCCCACGACGCGGGCACGTACATGTACCACTGCCACTTCGAGGACGTCGAGCACGTGCAGATGGGCATGACCGGCATGGTCTTCATCCGGCCGAAACAGAACAACATCGCCATCGCCGGCAACCCGGCCGGCACGAAGTACGCGTACAACGACGGGGACGGCTCGACGAGGTACGACCGCGAGTTCGCGTTCATCCTCACCGAGCTGTGGTCGGCCGCGCACTACCGGGACGCCCACATCCAGGTGTCCGACTGGACCGACTACGACCCGAGCTTCTACCTGATGAACGGGCGAGGCTTCCCGGACACCGTGGCCGTCAACGGCAACCCCCTTTCTGCAACGGCGGGACGGCTTCAGTACCAGCCGATCTCGTCGCTGATCACCTGCAACACGGGCGAGCGGGTCCTGCTCCGGCTGTCCAGCCTCGGCTACGAGAACCACGCGATGACGGTCGACAACATCGACCTGACGGTCGTGGCCAAGGACGCCAGCCTGCTCAAGGGCCGCGACGGTACGAAGAACTACCTCACCACCAACACCGTCGACGTGGGTCCCGGTGAGAGCCGGGACGTCATCTTCACCGCGCCGGCGCCGGGCGAGTACCTGCTCTACGACCGCAAGTACAGCTATCTCAGCAACGGCGGCGGCGCCGGCTACGGCGGCATGATGACCAAGATCATCGTGAGTCCGTCGGGCGTCCCAGCCCAGACCGCCGCGAACACCTGATCCGCCCCGACCGAGGAGATTCCCATGATCCACGCACTACGCAACCCGAGACGGCTCGGCGCCGTCGTCGCGGTGGGAGCGCTCGTGTCGGCGGTCCTTGTGACCAGTCCGCGCAGCGCCAGGGCCGACCTCACCGAAGGCCTTGCGTGCGACACCGACGCCCACCAGACGTTCTCGCTCACGGCTTCCGAGGGCTACGTCTCGACGCCCGACGGCAACTCCATCTACATGTGGAGCTATGGCAACAGCAGCAGGGGATTCCAGCTGCCCGGACCGACGCTCTGCGTCACCTCGGGCCAGACGGTCACGGTCATCCTGCACAACGACCTGCCCGAGGCCACGTCGATCGTGTTCCCCGGTCAGTCGGGGGTGAAGGCGAACGGCAATCCGGCTCAGCCCCAGTTCGACGTCGGGGGATCGCTGGTCTCAATGGTGCAGTCGGCGGCTGCAAAGGGCGGGTCGGTGACCTACACGTTCATGGCCGGCAGCCCCGGCTCCTACCTGTACGAGAGTGGCACCGACGTTGACAAGCAGACGCAGATGGGCATGTACGGTGCTCTCGTCGTACGCCCGGCCGCTGATCCGAGCAAGCCGCTCTGGCGGGTGAACGATCGAAGCGACTCCCAGTTCACCGCGGGCAAGGAATACCTTTTCCTGCTCTCCGAGGTCGACCCTGACGTCCACCTCGCGGTCGAGCGCAGCGAGCCCATTGACTGGAGCACGTACCGGGCGCGCTACTTCATGATCAACGGTCGGAGCATGCCGGACACCCTGGCGCCGAACAACGCGGCCTGGCTGCCGAGCCAGCCGTACGGCTCGCTCGTGCACATCGAGCCGTACGACGCGACGACCAATCCGTATCCGGCCACGATCCGCTACCTCAACGCAGGGCGGGTGAACTACCCGTTCCACCCGCACGGCAGCGACGAGCGGGTCATCAACAGGGACGGGCATGCCCTGCAGGGACCGATCGGCCAGGATCTCTCGTACCAGAAGTACGACTTGGACGTCGAGCCCGGGCAGACGCTGGACGTGTTGATGGACTGGCGTGACGTGGAGCACTGGAACGCGCTCACCAACCCGATCCCCACCCAGATCCCGGCCATCACCGACCAGCTGCTGGTCGGCACTGACACGTGGTTCAGCGAGAGCGGCTATCTCGGCACGCTCAACCCGTTGCCCACGACCATCACGTCCAACAACGAGTGCGGCGAGTACTACCACATCGCCCACAGCCACGCGCTCGAGCAAGCCACCAACTACGGAGCAACCTTCGGCGGCATGATGACGGTCTTCCGCATCGACCCGCCCGCCGGTTGCCCGACCAAGTGAGGGCCGCCGCGATGACCAGAATCCACCTTTCCCACCGCGGCGGACGCGGGACTGGGGGACGCCGCACGGGGGCGTCCGTCATGGCCGCCCTCGCAAGCGGGAGCATGCTGGCTTCCGGCCTCCCGGCGAGCAGCGCGTCGGCGGTGACCTCGCCTGCCGCTGTCACCGGAGCGGCGCCGTTGGCGCCTGCGCCCGCTGCCGGCAAGCTCACGCCGCGCGGCTGCACCAGCACCGGCACCAGCTCGGTGCGCTGTGACCTCTACGCCATGACGGGCACCGCCACGGTGGCCGGCAACACGTTGCCGATCTGGGGCTTCTCGTCGACTGGGGCCGCAACGACGGCCTCAGCCCCTGGTCCTCTGCTCGTTGTCCAGCAGGGAAGCACGGTCACGCTGAGCCTGCACAACCGGCTTCCCGGGGAGACAGTCTCCCTGGCGTTGCCGGGCCAGACCGGCCTCGGCGGCGACGACGTCAACGGTGTCGCGTCGGGCGTCGACAAGAGCTATACGTTCACCGCCTCTCGCCCGGGGACGTTCATCTACGAGGCCGGGCACACGGCCAACGGCAGTCGCCAGGTGGCAATGGGCCTGGCCGGTGCGCTGGTCGTCCTCTCGTCCACCGGAACTGCTGAGGGCACGCCTGAGTCGACCTACAACGACGATGCGGTGCTCGTACTGAGCGAGATCGACCCAGCGCTCAATGCTGCGCCGAATTCGTTCGACATGCGGGGCTTCAACCCGCGTTATCGGCTGGTCAATGGCGAGGCCTTTCCCGAGACCAACGAGGTCGCGACGGACCAGGGCCACAAGGTGCTGATCCGCTATGCGAACGTCGGTTCGCAGACGCACTCCATGACCGTGCTCGGCGGCACCCAGACCGAGCTGGCGTTGGGTGGCCATGCCCTGCAGTTTCCTGGCACGGTGGTGACCGAGGTGATAGAGCCCGGGCAGACGGTGGACGCCGCCGTGACCATGCCTACGGGCCCGGAGGCCAAGCTGGCGGTCTATGAGCCGGCCCAGCACCTGGACAACGACAGCACGCACACGACCGACCCGTTGCAGACGGCATTCGGTGGCATGATGACCTTCCTCGACACAGCTGCACCGCCGCCCAGCACTGATGGCGTCGGACCCGTTTCGTCACACGTCTCGGTCTCGCCGAGCCCCTCGGACGGCAAGACTGACGTGACCGTGACCGCTGACCTCAGCGACGCCACGACCGGTGGATCCGCCGTCTCCGAGGCCGAGTTCGTTGTGGACGACCCGACCGCAACTGGGGTGGGCTTCGCCACGCCGATGTCTGGCGCTTTCGGTTCGGTCAACGTCAACGGCGTCACCGGCACCCTCCATGTCTCATTGGTCGATCCGCTACCCGGAACCCCGACGCTGGAGGGCCTGCCGGCGGGCAAGCACGTCATCTATGTGCGGGCCAAGGACAGCTCAGGCAACTGGGGCGTCGTGGGGTCGGTGGTGTTCAACCTGCCCAAGACCGGGCCGCAGACGACAAATGGCTCTGCGCTGGACATCCCGGCGAACGGTGCCTCCGACGTCGACATCTCCGCCACTGGCGACGACTCGGCGGCCGGTGGCACCATCACCGACGGGGAGTACTTCATCGACAACCCGTCCGGCTTGAGCGGAACGGGCGTGCACATCGTCCCGAGCTCGACCGGTACGGTCGTCTCCCTCGACGCGACGCTCCTGGCGGCCTCGGTGAAGCTCCTCGACGAGGGCATGCACCACGTCTACGTGCACAGCCTGGACTCGCTGGGGTTGTGGGGTCCGCTGCTGGACATCCCGTTGCCGGTCGACGTGACCGGCCCGGGTGTGGACAGCGCCAGCGTCGGCCCCAACCCGACGAACGCAATCGTGTCGGACAAGAGCAACCCGGGATTCATGCTGGTGTCTGCGCAGCTCACCGACAAGGACGGCCATGGCGGGAAGCAGAACACCGTCGTCGGCGCGGAGGCTTTCCTGGAGCCGAAGCTGGCCAATCCGCCAACCGGCACCGGGCTGCAGCTCATCCCGGTGGACGGCGCCTTCGACAGCACCACCGAGTCGGTCTACGGACTGATCCCGTTGTCGCAGATCAAGTCGCTGGCTGACGGACAACGGCACGTGTACGTGCGTGGCCAGGACGCGGCGGGCAACTGGGGCACCTTGTTCCCGGTCGCGTTCACCGTTGACAAGACGGCGCCCGTGCTCGGTGCGCTCGTGGTGACCCCGGGAATCCCGGCAACGCCGCGGACGGTGACGCTGAAGTCGACCGTCACCGACGCCTCGACCATCAAGGCGGTCGAGTACTGGATCGGGATCACCGACCCAGGGGTCGGTCGCGGCACTGCGGTGCCGGTGTCGGTCGTCGGCGGACAGATCGTCGCAACGGTCCCGTTGCCCGCGACGATGTTCGGTGCGCAGCAGTTCAACCTGCGGGTCCAGGACCTGCCGGGGAACTGGAGCAAGCCGGCCAGTGTCAGCTACAACGTGCCGAAGCCGAACCTGGTGTTCACCGACCTCTTCGAGTCAGGCAACCTCAACGCCTGGACCACGAGGGTGGGAGGTGTCACGAGCACCTCGGGCTCCAAGCTGCCCACGTCCGCAGAGGCGGGGAGCGCCCGCGGCATGCAGGCGGTCATCCCCGTGGGCACGGCGAACAAGCTGGCCTACGTGACCGACGCAACACCGGGTGCGGAGACGACCTATCACGCCAGGTTCGCCTTCAACGGCAACGCTCTCACCGCTGGCACCGCGACGCCGCTCACGGTTTTCGAGACCCGCAACGCTAGCAACGTTCCGGTGTTCTCTGTCCAGTACGCGGTGGTTGCCGGGGTGCGCCAGCTTCGAACGGTGCTGGCTGTCAACGGGGGAACGAGTCTCACCGGCGCCTGGGTCATCCTGCCGACGACGCCCTCCCCGGCCAAGCTGGTTCAGCTCGACTGGCTGGCGGCTGCCGCGGGCTCGGTCAAGTTGTCTGTGGACGGTGTGGTCGTGCAGACGGTCACCGGCAACAACAGCACCCTCCGGGTCGACACAGCTCTGCTGGGTGTCCTTGCCGGTGCGACAACGGCAACCGCGGGCACCGCGTTCTTCGACTCGTTCCTGTCAACACGGACCACGATGCCCTAGCAGCACGGCACCTCCTCGGGGCCGGGCCGCCGCAGGGCCCGGCCCCGAGGTTCACCAAACTCTGACGACGAACAGGACAGGCCATGAGCAGCGATACCATCCCCCTCGATGTCTCCGCGGGTGCTGAGCACGCCCGACGTCCAGCAGGCCGACGCGGACAAGTCATCGGCTTGCTGCTGGTGACAGGGCTCCTGGCGCTGCTCGGCTACAACCTCAGCTCCACCGGGGCCAGCCCAACCGGGTCGCACAAGATGCCCCAGAACGCTGCCATGGAGGACCAGCTCGGCATCCGGTTCAGCCAGGTTGCCGTCGTGGGCGACGGCGGCCTGCTCACCGTCACCTACGTGGTGCTCGACAGCGAGAAGG
>JAWWOM010000304.1:0-6370 GCA_033851655.1 Frankiales bacterium | reverse complement strand
TCGGCTGCGGCCACGACGACATCAAGAAGGTGCTGGCCGCCTCGACGATGTCCCAGATCGGCTACATGATGCTGGCCGTCGGCATCGGCCCCGGCGCCTACGCGATCGGCATCATCCACCTGCTGGCGCACGGGTTCTTCAAGGCCAACATGTTCCTCGGTGCCGGCTCGGTGATGCACGGCATGAACGACGAGGTCAACATGAGACGGTACGGGGGCCTGCGCAAGGTCATGCCGGTCACGTTCTGGACCTTCGCCGCCGGCTATCTCGCCATCATCGGCTGCCCGCCGTTCTCCGGCTTCTGGACCAAGGACAAGATCATCGAGGCGGCGTTCGACAAGGGCGGGACCTCGGGCTGGATCTTCGGCATCCTCGCGCTCGTCGGCGCCGGGTTGACCGCGTTCTACATGACCCGGCTGATGGCCATGACGTTCTTCGGCCAGAAGCGCTGGGCGCAGGACACCCACCCGCACGAGTCACCGCTGACCATGACCGTGCCGATGATGGTGCTCGCCGCCGCGTCGGTCGTCGGTGGCTACCTGCTCATCCAGGGCGGCGGCGTCCAGCACTGGCTCACGCCGGTCGTCGGTCCTTCCGTCGAGGTGGGGGTGCACACGGTCAACCCGACGGTGCTCAGCCTGCTCACCCTGCTCGTCGTGGCGGGCGGCGTCGCCGGTGGCTACCTGCTCTTCCACGCCAGGGCGGTGCCGGCGCTCGCGCCGGTCGCCGTCTCGCCGATCACGACGGCGGCCAGGCGCAGCCTGTACGGCGACGCCATCAACGAGGCACTGCTGATGCGGCCCGGCCAGTACCTCACCCGGGCGCTGCTGTTCCTGGACGCCCGTGGAGTCGACGGCGCGGTGAACGGCCTCGCGGCGCTGCTCGGCGGCGGGTCGAGCAGGAGCAGACGGTTGCAGACCGGATTCGTACGTTCCTATGCGCTGTCGATGCTGGGCGGCGCCGCCGTCCTGGTCGTGGCGCTGCTGCTGGTGAGGGTCGGATGAGCACTGTTCCCTGGCTGACCATCATCGGCGCGGTCCCGCTGGTGGGCTCGCTCGCCGTGGCGATGCTTCCGCGCGACCCGGCTCCGGAGACGTTGGCCGAGCGTGAGCGCGAGTACGCGCTGACCGCTCCGAGCCCTGCCATCGAGGCCGAGCTCGAGGCGCGGATGGCCGACTACGACGAGCGGCACGGCAGCGCAGCCGGCGACCTGCTCGACGCAGACGAGATCGACCGCGACGTCCGCGAGCGCTACGACCCGCAGGTCGACCGGCGACCGGCCCAGGACCTGCTGGCCAAGCAGGTCGCCCTCGGCGTCTCGCTCATCACGCTGGGCGTGGCGATCGCGATGTCGCTGCGGTTCCAGAACAACGGCGGGTTCCAGTTCGTCCAGACCTACGACTGGGTCAAGGACTTCGGCGTCCGCTACTCGGTCGGCGTCGACGGCATCGGCCTTGTGCTCATCGACCTGACCGCGATCCTGATGCCCGTCGTGGTGCTCGCCGCGTGGGGTGAGGAGGAGCTCGGCGGACGCAGCGTCAAGACCTACCTCGCGCTGCTGCTGGCCCTGCAGGCCACGCTGATCGGCGCCTTCGGCTCGACCGACCTGTTCCTGTTCTACGTGTTCTTCGAGGTCATGCTGATCCCGATGTACTTCGTGATCGGCTCGTTCGGGACCAGTGCGGCCTCCGGCGCCCGGCGCTCGTACGCCGCTGTGAAGTTCTTGCTGTACAGCCTTTTCGGCGGTCTGCTGATGCTCGCCGCCGTGATCGCGCTCTATGTCTACGCCGGCCACAGCTTCCTCATCGGTGACCTGACCCGGCATGCTCCTGCGCTGTCCCACACGACCCAGAACCTGATCTTCCTCGGCTTCTTCATCGCGTTCGCGATCAAGGCACCGCTGTGGCCCTTCCACACCTGGTTGCCCGACGCGGCAGCAGAAGCTCCGACCTCCGGCGCGGTGATGCTGGTCGGCGTCATGGACAAGGTCGGCACCTTCGGCTTCATCCGCTGGACCCTGCCGTTGCTGCCCAAGGCGACCCACACCTTCGCGCCGCTGGTGCTCTCGCTGGCGGTGATCGGCATCTTCTACGGGGCGCTGCTCGCCGTCGGCCAGCGCGACCTCAAGCGGCTGGTGTCCTACACCTCGATCGCCCACTTCGGCTTCATCGCCATCGGCATCTTCGCGTTCACCTCGCAGGGCGGCACCGGGGCGACGCTGTACATGGTCAACCACGGGTTCTCCACCGGCGCGCTGTTCCTGGTCGTCGGCTTCCTGATCGCCCGGCGCAAGAGCAGCCAGGTCGCCGACTTCGGCGGCGTACAGGCCGTGGCGCCCTGGCTGGCAGGGGCGTTCGTGCTGGCCGGTCTGTCCAGCCTCGCCCTGCCCGGCACGAACAGCTTCGTCAGCGAGTTCCTCGTGCTGGTGGGCACCTTCACCCGCTACCGGGCCTTCGCGATCGTCGCGACGGTGGGCATCGTGCTGGCGGCGCTCTACATCCTGCTGGTGGTCCAGCGCACCATGCACGGGCCGCTCAACGAGTCCAACCGCGGCTTCACCGACCTCAGCGCCCGTGAGGCCTGGGTGATCGCCCCGATCCTGGTGCTGATCGTGGCGCTCGGCGTCTACCCCAAGCCGGTGCTCGACACGATCAACCCGGCGGTCAGGTCCACGCTGTGCCTCAACGGCCGCACCGACCCGGTGCCGACCCACGCCCAGCAGTCGGCCAGCAGCCCGGTGTCCGCGCGCTTCGACTCGTGCACGTCGACCGGAGGGACCAAGTGATTCTCGCCGACGCCATCGTGGCGCCGCACCTCCAGTACCGCGCCCTGCTGCCGATCCTGATCGTGCTCGGGGTGGCGACGGCCGGCGTACTGGTCGAGGCGCTGGTCCCGGCCGAGGGTCGCCGCAACACCCAGCTGACGCTGAGCCTCGGCGGTCTGGTGGCGGCGTTCGTCGCCGTAGTCGCCAACCACGACCGGGCAGCCGTCGTCGCCCAGGGCATGGTCGCCCAGGACAAGCCGACCCTGTTCCTGCAGGGCACGATCCTGCTGCTCGCGTTCCTCAGCTTCCTGTTCATGGCCGAGAAGTCCCTCGACGCCGACGGCGGTGCGTTCGTCGGCCAGGCGTCGGCGTTGCCCGGCTCCTCCGACGAGCGCCGGGTTCTCGCCTCGGGCCGCCAGCAGACCGAGATCTTCCCGCTGGCGATGTTCGCCGTCTCGGGCATGTTGCTGTTCCCCGCCTCGAACAACCTGCTGCTGATGTTCGTCGCCCTCGAGGTCTTCTCGCTGCCGCTCTACCTGCTCTGCGGGCTGGCCAGGCGTCGCCGGCTGCTCTCGCAGGAGGCGGCGATGAAGTACTTCCTGCTCGGCGCGTTCTCCTCGGCCTTCTTCCTGTACGGGATCGCGCTGGTCTACGGCTTCGCGCACTCGGTCGACCTCGGCGTCGTACGGGCTGCTGCGGGCCACACCCAGTCGGACACGCTGCTCTATGCGGGCGTCGCCCTGATCGCCGTCGGCCTGCTGTTCAAGGTGAGCGCGGTCCCCTTCCACAGCTGGACCCCCGACGTCTACCAGGGTGCCCCGACCCCGATCACCGCCTTCATGGGCGCGTGCACCAAGGTCGCGGCGTTCGGGGCCATGCTGCGGGTCTTCTACGTGGGCTTCGGCCCGCTGAAGTGGGACGTCCGCCCGGTGCTGTGGGCCGTCGCCATCCTCACCATGGTGGTCGGGTCACTGCTCGCCCTGACCCAGACCGACGTCAAGCGGATGCTGGCCTACTCCTCCATCGCGCACGCCGGATTCATCCTCACCGGGTTGCTGGCCTTCAACGCCAACGGACTGGCCGGCACGATGTTCTACCTGCTGACCTACGGCTTCTCGACGGTCGGTGCCTTCGCGATCGTCTCGCTGGTCCGCGATGCCGACGGGGAGGCGACCCACCTCTCCCAGTGGCGCGGCCTCGGTCGTCGCTCTCCGGCGATGGCGGGTGCGTTCACCCTGTTCCTGCTGGGCCTGGCCGGCATCCCGCTCACGTCCGGCTTCATGGGCAAGTACGCGGTGTTCCTGGCAGCGATCGACGGCGGCGCCACCCCGGTCGTCGTGGTCGGCCTGGTCGCCTCGGCGATCGCCGCCTTCTTCTACATCCGGGTGATCGTGCTGATGTACTGGCAGGACCCGGCTCCCGACGGCCCGACGGTGGCCGTACCCAGCGTGCTGACCAACGCCGCCATCGCCGTCTCGGTCGCGGTCACCGTCGTCCTCGGCGTGTGGCCCCAGTCGGTTCTCGACCTCGCCCACCAGGCCGGCCCGTTCCTGCCCTGACCGGGCCCCACGCCGGGGGGCGCGGGTAGATTGCACGACAGGGCCGGGCTACCGCGCCCGTACCCTCTTGCCCTCGACAGGGAGCAGCGCCCGAGTGACCGACAACGCCGCGCCGGCCGACACGGCGGAGAGCGTGCACCGGCCCAGCACGCTGGGGCTGGTGTTCGGCGACGCCGAGCTCGAGCGTGAGCTGCGTGGTGGCCTGGTCGCGGTCGAGGAGCAGCTGCGCCAGGCGGTCAAGAGCAGCTACCCGTTCGTCACCGAGACCTCGCTGCACCTGGTCGAGGCAGGCGGCAAGCGGTTCCGCCCGTTGCTGGTGCTGCTGGCGGCGCAGTTCGGTGACGCAGCCGCGCCGGGCGTGGTGCCCTCGGCGGTCGTCGTCGAGCTGACCCACCTGGCGACGCTCTACCACGACGACGTGATGGACGAGGCGGCGCTGCGCCGTGGTGCGGTCAGTGCCAACTCCCGCTGGGGCAACAGCATCGCGATCCTCACCGGTGACTTCTTGTTCGCGCGCGCGTCGGACATCCTCGCTGACCTCGGCCCCGACTGCGTGCGGATCCAGGCGCGGACCTTCGAACGCCTGGTGCACGGGCAGATCCGCGAGACCGTGGGTCCCGAGACCGACGGCGACCCGATCGAGCACCACCTGCGGGTCCTGGCCGACAAGACCGGGTCGCTCATCGGCACCTCTGCCCGGTTCGGCGCCATGCTGGCAGGTGCCGACGAGGGCGTCGCCGAGATCCTCACCCGCTACGGCGAGCGGATCGGCGTCGCCTTCCAGCTCTCCGACGACCTGCTCGACGTGGTCGGCGAGCAGGGCCAGTCCGGCAAGACGCCGGGCACGGACCTGCGCGAGGGTGTCGCGACCCTGCCCGCCCTGCTGCTGTCCCGTACGACCGATCCGGGGTCAGCGCGGTTGCGGGCGTTGCTGTCCGGGCCGATCGAGACCGACGAGGACGTCGAGGAGGCGCTCGCGTTGCTACGCGCCCATCCGGTGATGGACCAGGCGCGGGACGTGTTGCGCGAGTGGGCGGACGACGCCCTCGCCGCGATCGCCCCGTTGCCTGAGTGCCCGGCCCGGTCGGCCTTGGCCGCCCTCACCGAGTTCGTCGTCGCCCGGACCGGCTGACCCGCATGCGCGTTGCGGTGATCGGGCTCGGTGACATCGCCCGCAAGGCCTACCTGCCGGTGCTCTCGGTGCTGCCGGACGTCCAGCTGCACTTGGTCACCCGTGACCGCGGCGTGCTGGCGGACCTGGCGGACCGCTACCGCCCCGCCGCGGTGTCGGCCACGGTGGAGCGGGCCATCAGCGACGGGGTCGACGCGGCCTTCGTCCATGCTGCGACGGCTGCCCACCCCTCGATCGTGGGCGCGCTGCTCGACGCCGGGATCCCGACGTACGTCGACAAGCCGCTGACCGACGCCTACCCGACGGCAGCCGCCCTGGTGGCCCAGGCGGAGACCAGTGGCGTGAGCCTGATGGTCGGCTTCAACCGTCGCTACGCGCCGGCCCATGTCGCGGCGCACGACCGGCCCTCGCGGGACCTGGTGATCTACCAGAAGCACCGGCCGAGAATGGCCCCCGAGCACCCGCGCCGGATGGTGTTCGACGACTTCATCCACGTTGCGGACACGCTCCGGTTCTTCACCCCCGGCCAGGTCAGCAGCGAGGTCATCTCCCACGGTGGTGCGGGTGGCGCGCTCGAGTGGGTGTCGTTGTTGCTGGCCGGCGACGGCTTTTCGTGCTTCGGCTCCATGCACCGGGGCAGCGGTGCCTCGGAGGAGACGCTCGAGGTGGTCGGCGGCGGCCGCAAGATCCGGGTGACCGACCTCGGCGAAGTCCTCGACTACGACGGCTCGGAGCGGCTGACCCGTCGCCCGGGCTGGGTGTCGGCGGCCGAGACCCGCGGCTTCACCGCGATCTGCACCCGGTTTCTGGACGCCGTACGGTCCGGCGAGGTGCTCTCGGCGGCGGATGCCCTCGAGACGCATGCGTTGTGCGAGCGGATCGTCGCCGCAGTCTCCCGCTGACGCCCGTACCGGA
>JAWWOM010000267.1:0-4474 GCA_033851655.1 Frankiales bacterium | reverse complement strand
GCGTCCTACCTCGACCTGCTGCGCCCCCGGAGCTGAGCCGGGCACGGTTCCTGGCGGACGCTGACGGGTCAAGGCCTCTCGGGAACCTGCCGATGCTCACGCCGTGACCGTTACTGCGATCCCGGCGCTCGCCGATGGGCGCCCATCCGACGATGCCCCGCCGCGGGACCGGATGGTCATCGTCAGCCACGGCGCCGTCGCTCTCGCCCTTGCCTGGTGGGCCTTCGGGCTGACCCATGCGACCGGTGGTCGCGACCCGTGGGCGCTGACGCTCGCGATGCCCTCGGCCTTGCTGGCCCTCGCAGCCGTGCGTCCCTGGCGGGTGCTGAGCGCCCGTTCGCTGGGGCTCGCCGGCGCCGTGTCGCTGGCTCCGGTGCTGGTCTGCCTGATCGACCCGACGCACTGGTTCGGCGCCGACCAGGCGGCAACCTACGCCTACTCCGCCGCCCTCTTCGTGACCGTACGGGCCTACGCCGTCAGCTCGGCTCGCCGTACTGCCGTCCTGGCGGTGGTCCTCGGCGCGGGGATGGCCCAGTTCGCGTGGTCCATGATCGCCTGGGTCGGCGGAGGCGATCCCGCAGCGGTGATGAGCGGGACGTTCTACTGGTACAACCAGTACGCCGCGTTCCTGCTGGCTCCGGCGATCATCGGCGCCGGAGTCGCTGCCCTGGGCTCAGGTCAGCTCCGCCTGGCAGGGACGGTGACCGCGGCCCTCGGCTCAGCCGGCGTCATCCTGTCAACCAGCCGGGCGTCGATGGCCCAGCTCGGCGCCGGCTGGATCGCCGCCGGCCTCCTCGCCGTGCTCAGCCGTAAGGGCGCCAAGGACCGTGGGCTCGCCGGCGTCCGCTGGCTCGCGCTGGCGGCAGTGGCTGCCGCGCTGACCATGACCCTGCCCGGGCCGCCGTTCTTCGCGCACCGGGTCGCAGCGCTGGCCTCCACCGCTGCCCGCAACTCCCAGGAGTCGGTCTCGCAGAACGGCGGCTTCCGGATGCAGTTCTGGCAGCAGGCGCTGCGCATCTTCGGCCACCATCCGCTGACCGGCACCGGGTTCGGGTCCTTCGGCCGGCAGTCCGGCCTGGTCGACCCGCACGGGGCCCACTCCACGCTGGTTCACAGCGGTCTGATCCAGCCGCTGAGCGACGGTGGTCTGCTCCTCGGCGCTCCGTTCCTGCTCGCCTGCGCCCTGGTCGGGCTCGGTCTGCTGCGCCGGCTGCTTCCCAGCGTGTGGTCCGCGGACCAGGGGGCGGTCACCCTGGTCGCTCTGGTCGCGCTGGTCGTCGTCGTGCACAGCGCCGTCGACTTCGACTGGACCTACCCGAGCCTGATGGCGCTGAGCGCCATCCTCGCCGGCGCGGCCCTGTCCTGGTCACCGGTCCCCGCAACGGAGCCGGCCGCCGCCGGGTCCCGTACCAGCGCTGCCGGCCTGGTTGCCTGCGTCGTCCTGGCGGCGGCTGCCGTCGTGCTCGCCCAGCAGGCCACTCGTGGCGGCTGGAAGCTCAGCGCGCCGGTGCCGCACCCCTCAGCTCTGGCAACCACCGCCAGCATCACCACCTCGTTGCCCGTCACTGGAGAACCTGCCTCATGAAGCAGCTCGGCGACATCCTGCTCGAAGGGGGCCTGGTCACCCGCGACCAGCTGACGGAGGCTTTCGAGGAGCACCAGCGACTCGGCCGGTCCCTCGGCCGGGTGCTGGTCGACCGCGGCATCCTCTCGGAGAGCCAGCTGGTCGCCGCCCTCGCCCAGCAGATCGGGCTGCGCTTCGTCGACCTGAGCGAGTTCCCGGTCGACGGGTCGGCAGTAGCCCGCGTCCCCGAGCCGGTCTGCCGCCGGCACACCGCGCTGCCGATCGCGTACGAGGACGGCCGGCTGCTCGTCGCGATGGCCGACCCGGCCAACGTCTTCGCGATCGACGACATCCGCTCGTTGACCGGCCTCGAGGTCAAGCCGCTCGTCGCCACGAGGGCTGACGTCATCCAGGCGATCAACCGCTACCACCGCGCCGACGCGGACATGGACGACCTGACCGCCAACATCGACGTCGGCGACGACAACGATGACCTGGCCAGCGTCAAGGAGGTCGTCGAGGATGCCCCGATCGTCAAGTTCGTCAACCTGCTGATCACCCAGGCGATCCAGGACCGTGCCTCCGACATCCACATCGAGCCGGCGGAACGCGAGCTCCGGGTCCGGTTCCGGATCGACGGCGTGCTGCACGAGGTGATGCGCTCGCCCAAGTCGATCCAGTCCGGGGTGATCAGCCGGCTCAAGATCATGGCTGACCTGAACATCGCCGAGAAGCGGCTGCCCCAGGACGGCCGGCTGTCGGTCAACGCGAACGGCAAGAAGATCGACCTCCGGGTGGCCACCCTGCCGACGGTGTGGGGCGAGAAGGTCGTCATGCGGGTGCTGGACAACTCGACGGCGATGCTCAAGCTGACCGACCTCGGCTTCAGCGATGGGAACTACGACCGGTTCTCGCTCAGCTTCACCAAGCCGTACGGGATGATCCTGGTCACCGGCCCGACCGGCTCCGGCAAGTCGACGACGTTGTACGCGACCCTCAACATCGTCTCCACGCCGGAGAAGAACGTGATCACCGTCGAGGACCCGGTGGAGTACCGCATCCCGCTGATCAACCAGGTGCAGGTCAACGTCAAGGCCGGGCTGACCTTCGCGGCGGCACTGAGGTCGATCCTGCGGTCGGACCCCGACATCGTGCTGATCGGTGAGATCCGGGACCACGAGACCGCGCAGATCGCCATCGAGGCGGCCCTCACCGGTCACCTCGTGCTCTCGACCCTGCACACCAACGACGCTCCCAGCGCCATCACCCGGCTGGTCGAGATGGACATCGAGCCGTTCCTGGTCGGTTCGGCCGTTGACGCGGTGCTGGCCCAGCGGCTCGCCCGCCGGCTGTGCACGAAGTGCAAGGAGGCCTACACGCCGACGGCGGAGACGCTCATCGCGAACCGCTACCCGTGGAACCGGGAGGAGCCGCTGCCCACGCTCTACCGGCCGATCGGCTGCTCAGCCTGCTCGAAGACCGGCTACAAGGGCCGGCTCGCGTTGCACGAGGTCATGGTCGTCACGGAGGAGATCGAGCGGCTCGCCGTCGAGCGCGCCTCCGCGGCCGTCATCGGCAAGGTCGCCCGGGAGGACGGCATGACGACCCTGCGTGACGACGGGATGGCCAAGGTCCGCGAAGGGGTCACCTCGTTCGAGGAGATCCTTCGCGTCGTCGTCTAGCTCGTCCGCACCGCCTCATGGAGTAATCCCGGTACGCCGTACGTCCCATGGGCCGAGGCCCTCAAGGCGGTACGGGCTCCGGCCGATGTGCCACGTAGGAACCGGCGCCGCCGAAAGCGGTGCGAAGGGAGTGGTCTGTGGAGACCAACGCGTTCGACGACTTCTACTCGCCTGTGGCGGGTGCCGCCCCCGGCTTGCCGGTGCCAGGGCTCGCCGCGCCGACCGCCCCGGCTCCCGGGGTCGCGGGAGCAGCCGTCTCAGCGGCATCAGCGGCATCGCCTCTCGACCCGTCGTGGACACCTGGCCCGGCCGTCAGCGCGGCCGGAGTGCCCTTGGTGGCGCCGCCCTCCGTCACCCCCGTTGCGCCGCAGCCGGTGGCCACGTCTGCCTACGCTCCTGCCGCGCCGGGTCTCGCGCCGTCAGCCGTGCTCGCGCCGGCACCCGCCACCCTGCTGCCGGCACCTGCCGCGCCCCTTCCGGTGACCTCCCCGGCCGCGATGCCGGCTCAAGCTGCGATGCCCGCCCAAGCTGCGGTCCCCGCCCAGCACGCGGTGGCCACCACGACGGCTCCGCCGGAGGCGACGGCGTCCCCGGGGCGTATGGCCATCGGCGAGAGCGACCAGCCGTTCGAGGGTCCCAACCTCACCGACCTGCTGATCCACCTGCTGGAGAGCGGTGCATCCGACCTCCACCTCGCCGCCGGAGCGCGGCCGTCCTTCCGCAAGCACGGTCACCTGATCCAGATGGAGACCGAGGCCGAGCTGACTCCGGCGGTCATCCAGCGGATGCTCTACGCGATCCTCACCCAGAAGCAGCGCGAGAAGTTCGAAGAGGTGCTCGAGCTCGACTTCGCCTACGCCGTCCCGGGCAAGGCCCGCTTCCGGGTGAACATCTACCGCCAGCGCGACGCCGTCGGTGCCGCGTTCCGGTTGATCCCGTTCGACATCAAGAAGCTCGAAGACCTCGGAGTCCCGCCGTCGGTGGCGAACTTCGCGATGCTGCCGCGCGGCTTCGTCCTCGTCACCGGCCCGACCGGTTCCGGCAAGTCCACGACTCTCGCGTCATTGGTCGACCTGGCAAACCGCCAGCGCCACGACCACATCATGACCGTCGAGGACCCGATCGAGTTCCTGCACACCCACAAGAACTGCCTGATCAACCAGCGCGAGGTGGGGGAGGACACCCACTCCTTCCAGAACGCGCTCAAGCACGTGCTGCGTCAGGACCC
>JAWWOM010000148.1:0-10030 GCA_033851655.1 Frankiales bacterium | reverse complement strand
ACTCGTCGATGCCGACTGGGTCGAGGCTCACCTCGGCGACCCCAAGGTCGTCCTGGTCGAGGTCGACGAGGACGTGTCGGCGTACGACAAGGGCCACATCCAGGGCGCCGTGCGCGTCGACTGGAAGAAGGACCTTCAGGACCCGATCCGTCGCGACTTCGTGAACAAGGAGCAGTTCGAGGCGCTGCTGTCCTCGCGTGGCATCGCCAACGACGACACCGTCGTGCTCTACGGCGGCAACAACAACTGGTTCGCGGCCTACGCCTACTGGTACTTCAAGATCTATGGCCACGAGGACGTCAAGCTCCTCGACGGCGGCCGCAAGAAGTGGGAGCTCGACTCCCGCTCGGTCACCGACGAGCCCTCCACCCGCGCCGCGTCGTCGTACACCGCTGCGCAGCCCCGTACGGACATCCGGGCGTTCCGCGACGAGGTCATCGCCGCCATCGGCAACCAGAACCTGGTCGACGTACGCTCGCCTGACGAGTTCTCCGGCAAGATCCTCGCGCCTGCCCACCTGCCGCAGGAGCAGTCGCAGGTCGGCGGCCACATCCCCGGTGCCAAGAACATCCCGTGGTCCAAGGCTGCCAACGACGACGGCACCTTCCGCTCGGACGACGAGCTCAAGACGCTGTACGGCGACGCGGGCGTGGACCTGACCGGCAAGGACACGATCGCCTACTGCCGCATCGGTGAGCGTTCCGCGCACACCTGGTTCGTGCTGCACGAGATCCTGGACCTGCCCAAGGTCAAGAACTACGACGGCTCGTGGACCGAGTACGGCTCCCTGGTCGGGGTCCCCGTCGAGAAGGGTGCCTGATCGTGTGCACTGCACCAGTCGGCGGCGTGTCTGTGGAGGGAATTGACGTGGCAAAAGAGACGGTCATCCAGGGCACGGTGTCCAAGGCGGGTCAGCCCGTCGGGGGCGCCTACGTCCGGCTGCTCGACGGCTCGAACGAGTTCACCGCCGAGGTCGTGACCAGCGCGACCGGGCAGTTCCGGTTCTTCGCCGCCCCTGGCGCCTGGACGCTGCTCGCTCTCGCGCCCGGTGCCCGTGGCGAGACGGCGGTCAGTGCCGAGCAGGGCCAGATCACCGAGGTCGAGGTCTCGGTGGCCTAGTTCCTCCGTCAGCCGGCGCCGCGTCCCCTTTGGGGCGCGGCGCCGCTGTTTGTGCCCCCGGACTGCTCCGTTCGGCCGCATCAGGATGGGCCTGTCGGCGCTCTGTTCACCACCGGGTCCGGTCGATGCAGCGGGTGCATCCACCTCTGACCCGGCAGGAGACCACGATGAGCGATCCCACGAAGGTCGAGCGCGAGGCCCTGCTGGAGCTGTTGCTGGACCTCGGCGGTCCGCTGTGCTGGACCGGCCCGATCCCGTACAACGCCCTCGCCGCCCGGCACGCGATGGCGGTCCGGCGGGCGCGCACCGACGCCGGGACCAACCCGCCGCTCATCCCGGCCCAGGGCCGCCCGGTCGACACGGTCGCCGCCGCCTAGACTGTCGAGGCGTGAACCGCCACCTGGTCGTCAAGGTCACCGCCGGTACGGACTCCCCCGAGCGGTGCGCCCAGGCCTTCTCCCTCTCCGGCACAGCTGTGGCGAGCGGCGTCGACGTCTCGCTGTGGTTGAGCGGCGAAGCCGCGTGGTTCGCCGTACCCGGTCACGCTGCCGAGTTCGCCCTGCCGTTCGCGCCGCCGCTGATCGACCTGCTGGACGCGGTCGTCGCGGGTGGCCAGGTGTTCGTGTGCAGCCAGTGCGCTGCACGTCGGGGAATCGCGCAGGAGGCGGTCCTGCCCGGCATCCTCATCGCCGGCATGGCCGTCTATCTCGAGCAGATCATGGCGGACGGGACCCAGGCCGTCGTCTACTGAGCCGGCTTCAGTGGATGATGCTGCGATGGCAGCCACCCCTCGTCCGGTCACCATCGTCACTGGAGCCAGCAAGGGCATCGGAGCCGCCGCGGCCGTCCATCTGGGACGGGCCGGCCATGACGTGGTGATCGGCTACCGGTCCGACGCAGCAGGCGCGGCCGACGTCGTACGGGCTGTCGCCGCATCAGGTGGTGCCGCACTGTCCGTCCGGGTGGACGTGACGTCCGAGGAGGAGGTGGCCGAGCTGTTCGCGGAGGCTGCCGAGCGGCTGGGGCCGGTGACCGGGCTGGTCAACAACGCCGGGCTGACCGGACACATCGGCGACCTCGCGGACACGCCTGTCGAGGTCATCCGCCGGGTCATCGACGTCAACTATCTCGGGGTGGTGCTGTGCGCCCGGCGCGCCGCGCAGGTGATGTCCACCCGGTTGGGCGGCGCCGGCGGCGCGATCGTCAACGTCTCCTCCGCTGCCGCGACCCTCGGCTCGGCGCACGAGTACGTGCACTACGCCGGGGCCAAGGCCGCCGTCGACGCGCTGACGATCGGTCTCGCCAAGGAGCTTGCCGGTGACGGGGTGCGGGTCAACGCGGTCGCGCCGGGGATCATCCGGACCGGGATCCACGCGGGGGCAGGCGATCCGGGCCGGGTCGACCGGCTGGTCGACCGACTGCCGCTGGGTCGGGCAGGTGAGCCGGAGGACGTGGCGCCGGCCATCGCATGGCTGCTGGGACCGCACGCCGGCTACGTCACCGGCGCCGTGCTCCGGGTGGCCGGCGGCATGTAGTCACGGCCACTGCTGGCCGGCGCGAAGGTCGGTCGTCCCGGGTGCGGACAGGTGAAGCACCTGGTAGTACTGCACTCTCGAGTCCTCCGGCAGCTCCGGAAGTGCGGTGCCGAGCAGGGTCAGCTCGACCAGCTGCCACCTGCTGGTGTCGATCGCCAGCGCGACGGAGTGGACGCCGGCCGAGTGGGCGCCCGTACGGATCCTCGCCAGGGCCGCAGCGATGTCGGCCGCAGGGTCGGCGTCGGCCGGCGAGAGCCAGACCCGCCTGGCCGCGGTCACCGGTGGCGCACCGAAGGCCGGCCCGGGTTCGAAGCCGAGCCCGGTCCACTGCCGCACCACCGGCCGGCCGAAGTCGGACAGGACGCCGCGAAAGCCGGTGCCCCAGAGAAAGTCGTTCATCCCCTCGGTCGTGTTCCACAGGTAGAACGGCGCGTAGGCGTTGACGGTCGATCCGCCGACCCCGCGTTCGCGGACGAGGTAGGCCTTCAGGGCGAGGCCGGGCCAGGCGTCGGTGCCGGCCCCGCGGGTCGCCACCCGGTGCCGGATGACGCCCATGTCGTAGTCGGCGGGCAACGTGACCTCGTACTGCATCGCCAGCACTGGTTGCTCCTCGTCAGCTGGTCGGGTTGGTGAGCAGCGCGAGCACGCCGGAGACAGCCGCATCGAACGGCTCGCGGGTGCCGGCGGCCCGGGCCAGGACGTAGCCGCCCTGGAGCACGGCGACGATGGTGGCGGCGAGCTCGGTGGGGACCACCTCAGCCCGTACGTCACCTGCCAGCTGGCCCTCGGCGATGACCTCGGCGATCCGGCTCCGCAGCCGGCCGAGGGTCTCTCGCACCGGCTCGTGCAGCGCCGGCATGGCCAGGATCTCCGGGTCCTGGGTCAGCCCGCCGATGGGGCAGCCCCGGAGCACGTCGCGCTCCCGGCACAGGAAGCCGGCGATCCGGTCGGCGGCCGTCCCGGGCAGCGACAGCAGCTCTTCCGCCTTGGCGCTGAGCTCGGCGGCACTGGCGTGGACGGCTGCCAGCGCCAGCTCGGGCTTGCCGGCGAAGTGGTGGTAGAGGCTGCCCTGGCCGACCCCCGCCCGGTCGAGGATCGCCCGTGGGCTGGTGCCCACGTAGCCGCGCTCCCAGAGCAACTCTTGGGTGCTCTCGACCAGTCGGTCACGCGTCGTCATGACCTCACCGTACCAACTAGTAGGTATGGTGAGGAGTCACTAGCGTCGCTCGATGCGACGCAGACCGCGACCGGGGTGCCAGGACTCGATCACCAGGTGGTCGGCCGGCGTTCCGAGTCGGGTGTGCACCACCTCCAGCAGGTCCAAGGCGAACCGGTGTGAACCGCCCGGGCCCTCCGCGACCTCGATGGCCACGCCGGAGACCTTGGCGTCGCCGAACCAGGACCCCTCGTCGCCGGGCACCGCGTCGACCGTCGGGCAGTGCAGCGCGAACCGGGGATCCCGCTGGAGGTCCGCGGCTTTGCGGGCGCCCTGCATGGACCCGAGGAACAGGCCGTCGTCGGCGAACTGGACCTCGCTGCCGCTGATCCGCGGTGAACCGTCCAGACGGAGGGTGGCGAGGGTCGCGTGCTTGCGGACGGCGAAGCAGGCCTGCACGCGCGCGGCGAGCTCGGGCTCGGCCGCGGCAAAGTCGGTCCAAGAGGTCATGGCCGCATCGTGCATGGACGTACCGACAAAATCGCAGCAGGCGAGCGATCATGGCGCCGGCCAGGCCCGATCGGGGGTGCTGAAGGACCGGCCATGGCAGGGCGGTCCCCACAGGCCGCGGCCCGCTGCCCTGGCCTCGGCCTGCAGCGTCTGCAGGAACGGGGCGAACTGCACCTGTGGTGGGAAGGGATAGGCGCGGCCGAGGCCGTCGGCGACCAGCAGCCCGGCGACGAACCGTCCGTCCGGCATCCACACGTCCCAGAGCTCGCGGCCGTAGCGGTCCGTCTGCGCGCCAGGCTCGGCCGCGACGCTCACGGTGACGCCGGTGAGCAGCTGCTTGGAATAGGCAGAGGCGACCGGACCGAAGCAGGCCACCGGGCTGTTCGGCTTGACCGACTCCGGTGAGTCGACGCCGACGAGACGCACCCGTACCGATGGCCGCCCCGGGAGATCGGCCACCAACGTGTCGCCGTCCACCACGCGGACGACGTAGGCCGAACGGGATCCCGCCGGAGCTGACGGTGACCTCGCCAGAACGCCGCGCTCCACGACGGCCGAGGGCTGCCACGGGCGTCCCGAGCCGCCCGCCGAACAGGCCGTGGCCAGCACCCCGAGCAGCAGGGCGAGTCGACGGCGAAGGGAAAGGCTCATGGCCCGATCCTGGGCACCGCCCGGTGACCCGGCCAGGGCCGTCGCGGCCCTGTGCACGGAAAGCCGACCTGTGGACGGCGTATAGAAACTGTCCGACCCTGCCGATCCGACAACCATGGCGGACCGAGCTGCACAGCACAGCCCTGCCCTTCCCCTGCCCCCGCCGCCTCCCACGCCGCCGCCGCCGCCGGTCGGGCGGCCGCGTGGTCAGCGGCGGCGTCGCCACCGTCGACGTACGGTGCTGCGACTCCTGGGGCTGGTCGTCCTCACCCTCGCCCTCGGCGGGGCGTGGGTCGTCGTCCGCGGCCTGGAGGCCCGCGGCCAGCTGGCAGCGGCACAACGCCAGCTGCCCGCGCTGCGCGGCGACATCGTCCACGGTGACCGGAGCACCGCCGACCGTCTGCTGACCCAGGTGACCGCAGAGACGGCCCGCGCCGGCAAGCTCACCTCCGACCCGGTGTGGAAGGCCTACGAGGAGCTGCCCTTCCTAGGCCGGTCGCTGCGGACCACGCGAGGGCTTGCCGCGGCCGCCGGGCGTCTCAGCACGTCGGTGCTGCCCGGACTGGTCAGCGCCGGGGCAGTGCTCGACCCGGCCACGCTCCGAACCTCCGGCGCCACGATCCAGCTGGCCCCGTTCGCCGCCGCTGAGCCACAGCTGGACAAGGCGGCGGCCGCCAGCAGGTCCGTGCTCGCCGAGGTGCAGGCACTGCCTTCTCGCGGGTTGGTGGGCCAGGTCGCCACCGCCCGTGCTGACCTGCTCCGCCAGCTGACCAGCCTGGTCGGCACGACGCAGACTGCAGCGACCGCAGCAGCTCTGGTCCCGTCGATGCTCGGCGCCGACGGACCCCGTACCTACTTCCTGGCTTTCCAGAACAACGCCGAGGCGCGCGGGACCGGCGGCCTGATGGGGGCGTTCGGGGTCGCCGTCGCTGACCACGGACGGATCACGGTGACCCGTACCGGCAGCGACGCCGAGCTGGCGCAGTACGCGAAGCCGGTCGTCTCCCTCGGCCCCGAGTTCGATGCGCTGTACGGCGGATTCGGCGTGGCGACCGACCTGCGCGAGTCCAACATGAGCCCGCACTTCCCCGATGCCGCGCAGATCTGGAGCGTGATGTGGCAGAAGCAGTCGGGCCACCGCGTCGACGGGGTGCTGGCCCTCGACCCGGTGGCGATGTCGGGCATCCTCGCCGCGACGGGTCCGGCGACGCTCGCCGACGGCAGCAAGGTCGACGCGAGCGACGTGGTCGAGCTGACCGAGGAGAAGGCGTACGACACCTTCGCCGACTCCAGCAAGCGCAAGCAGTTCCTGCAGCAGGTCGCCCGTGCGATGTTCGCGCGGCTGGTGACCGGCGGCGGGGATGCCAAGGCGCTGGTCACCGGTCTCGGTTCCGCAGTGGGGGCAGGGCATCTGCAGCTGTGGAGCGCGCACCCCGCCGAGCAGTCCCAGCTCGCCACGTTGCCGATCTCCGGGGTGCTCGCGGAGACACCGGGCCCGTACGCGCAGCTGGTGGTCAACAATGCCGCCGGGGGCAAGCTCGACTACTACCTCGGCCGGAGTCTCAGCTATACGGCCTCAGCCTGCACCGGCGGCGTGCGGACCTCCACCATCACGGTGACGCTGACCAACCATGCCCCGGCCACCGGGCTCTCCCCGTACGTGCTCACCCGGGCCGACAAGCCGGCCCACCCCTACCCGCCGGGCCAGAACAAGACGCTGGTCAGCATCTACGCTGCGGTCGGCGCTGAGCTGACGTCGGCGACGCTGGACGGGAAACCGGTGCTGATGCAGGCGTCCGTCGAGCGGTCGCATCCCCGTTTCTCGCGCTACCTGGAGATCGACCCTGCCGGGAGCGGGACCCTTGTGCTCCATCTGGCGGAGCCTGCCTCGGCCAACAGCCCAATCGTTCCGGTCCAGCCACTTGTGATGGCCCAGGTGACTCAGGTTCAGGTGCCTCTGTGCCGATAGGACCGCAACGATCCATCCGAAACAACTACTCAGAGGGTGAACCGCGTGTGCGCGAACGAAAGGGGACAGCGGTGATGAAACGACTGCTCGCTGTCGGTGCTGCCAGCATCGCCGTACTTACCGCCTCCTCGGGCGCGGCCATCGCGCAGTACCCGCCCTCCGGCTCGAGCGCCTCGGTCAGCGCGACGACCGTGGCGATCGGCACCTCCGTACGGTTCGCCGGCTCCGGCTTCGCCGCCGGCAGCAAGGTCACCGTCTCGGTCAATGACGCCGTGTTCGCAACCGTCGCCGCCGGCAGCTCAACGACCTCAGCACTCGGTCGCCCCGCGATGCACTTCAGCACGACCGCCTACGTACGGCCGGCCGCCGTGGTGAGCGCAGGTGAGACCTTCTCGGTGCTGGTGACCCTGAACAAGGTCGGCACGAACGTCCTGACCGGCGCCGGCGTCGACCCTGCTGGCAACCCGCGCACGGTCACCGCCGAGGTCACGGTGACACCGGTGGTGGCAGCAACCAGTGACAAGGCGAGCAACCTGCCGTTCACGGGCAGCTCGGTGATCGTGCCGGGCATCATCATCGGACTGACCATGATGGCCGGCGGCTTCCTGCTGCTGACCACCGTCCGCTCGCGTCGCGTCGGCAGCGCCCGCAGCTGACCCCGTACTGCCTGAACGACCCCGTGTGAGCCTCGCGCGGGGTCGTTAGGCTGTCCGGATGGACGACTCCACCCCGCTGGACCTCGGCGACGCCGCAGCGTCGGTCCACCTCGGCGACACCTCGGGCGCCGACTTCATGCCGCCCGCCACCGCCGACCTGCACCCGGCGTTGTTGCCGCTGTCCTGGCTGCTCGGCACCTGGCGTGGTCACGGCCGTGGCGACTACCCGACGATCGAGGAGTTCAGCTACGGGCAGGAGATCGTCTTCTCCCATCACGGCAAGCCGTTGCTCGAGTACACCAGCCGCAGCTGGTCCCTCGACGACGCCCGGCCGCTCGCCTTCGAGACCGGATACCTGAGGCCCAAGCCCGACGGCATCGTCGAGGCGGTGATCAGCCACGGCAGCGGCATCGCCGAGCTGTCGTACGGGACCGTCGAGGGGGTAAAGCTCGAGCTGGCGTCGGACTTCGTCGCCCGGACCGCCAGCGCGCAGGAAGTCTCTGGCCTGCACCGGTTGTACGGGCTGCTCGAAGGCGTGCTGCTCTACGCCATCGACATGTCGGCGGTTGGTCAGCCGCTCCAGCCGCACCTGTGGGGCAGGCTCTACCGGGCACGTCCCGGCTCGTGACCGATGGAGTTACCCACGCTCATGTTCACTGAGGGACTGACCTTCTAGAGCAGACAACTGCACCGATATCACAGTGGGGGACGGCTGGGCACGGTCCAGCGCCTGGTACTGGGTTTTTCGTCGAGCCCGGACACCACCGCACGGGCTGCCGGATTGACGTACATGCCGACGACAGCGACGAGTTTTTCCCCGAATCGCGGACCATCGCCGATATTAATGCTGTCCACACCGTTCCAGGGCTGGAGGTTATGGTCGGACCATATTTGCGCGACCGAGTCCTTGCCGATGCCGACCCTGGCGGCCATCGAGCGGGTGCTCCAATGCGTCGAACCGTCCGCCGGCAATTCCTGGAGCGTCAGACGCATCACCTCCTCGACGGTGCCCAGCGGCAACGACGACTTGCGCCCCCGGCCCTTCCTGATCACCCCGACCCCGCCGATCCCGATCTCGGCGAACCGGGCCCGCCACCGCCGCACCGCATCCGAATCGACGCCGCACCGGCGGGCGATCTCCTGATTGGCCACCCCATCGGCGGCCCACAGCAGAGCCTTCGCTTGCACCACCCGGCGGTGCGGCAACACCGCGGACCCCGCCATCCGCTGCAACTCAACCCGCTGGGCATCGGTCACCGGCAATGCCGGCGCGGTCAGTATCGGCATGGCCAGACTCTACCGCACTATTTGACAGACAGAGCACTAGTCGCGAGTTCCAACAATAAATGCACTCACCGCGCTCCGGAGGCCATTCCGCAGAGGAAAATCGTAGGACACGGTCCCTCACAAAATTGGTGGATGCTGCGTGTAGACGCAGAAGGTCGGGCGGGGCCATCCTTTGTGGTGCCACTACAACCCCCCAAAGGGAGGCACCAAATGTATGGCAACTCGTACGTGCGCCCACGCAACTTGGTCGCCGCCGGCACAGCTGCCGCGGTCGCCGGAGCCGTCTGGCTCGTGCCGGACGGCCATGCCGGGGCGGTCAACAAGGCCAGCTTGACCAGTAGGGCCGACGCGGCCGTACCCGCCGCGGCCAAGGCCACCACGGGGGACCCCAACTTCTTCCCGTTCGGCATGCCGAGCGGAGGTCCGATTGTGAACGTGCCGTCGCCGCCTGGGGCGGCTACGCTCTCGCCGACGATCGCGACCAAGACGACGACCCGGATCTACGGAGCGGACTCGTTCGAGGAGGCGATCTCGGTCACGCAGCACATCTGGCCTGCCGCGCTGCCGGAGAACGCGCCGAGCCTGGTTGCTGATCGGCCGCGGGCGGTCACGCTGCTGACACCGGACGACCCGCTGACGGCGATCACGGCGACTCCGATCATCCACTTCCCCGACGACGCACCGGTTCTCTACGTGACGAGAACCGGGGTTCCGGCCAACACGCTGAATGAGATCAAGCGCCTCGGCCCGTCCGGGGTCAATCGCTACAACAACGTCAACGCCTTTCTTGTCGGCCCAGCCGCCAACAGCGGCGTCGAGAGCCAGCTCACGTCGATCGGGGTGAAGTGGGTGGCTGTGACGTCCAGCTCCATCCCCGATCTGGCGAACAAGGTCGACAAGCTCTACGGGTCGATTGAGAACCCGGACTTCGGCGTCCCGAACATGGACAACGGCGCGTTGAACGTCGTTATCGGCTCGATGGACGGCAACGACTACCAGTTCCTGCTCCCGGCGACGCACTGGGTCTCGCACATGGCGACCGGCCTCCTCTGGGTGCGGAAGAACTCGGTGCCGCAGGCGACGATCTATGCGCTGCAGCGACGCCACGGGCAGGCACGCATCTACGTGTTCGGCGGCCCCAACCAGA
>JAWWOM010000122.1:0-7799 GCA_033851655.1 Frankiales bacterium | reverse complement strand
CTGTCGCCTCCGCCGTCCTCGACCACGGCGGTCATCCGGTGGCGGCGGTCGCGGTGACGTTCCCGGCGGCCGCCGTCGGGCCGGCAGCGCGCGCCACGCTCGCCGCGCAGGTCGGCCGTACGGCGGCCGAGCTGTCCCGCCGGATCAGCGGCCGGGGCTGAGGCCCCCGCTGAGCGGGTCCATCGTCGTCCCCCGTTCGGCCCAGTGAAGATCCTGAGAGGTCCTCGGCTGAATGGTCCTTCAGAGCCTCCGGCCGGGTTCCGAAGGTTCTCGTGTGCTCCCGTCAGGGGTCACGGTCCTGTTGGTTCCCGGAGGTCCCTGTGCGTCCGTCCCGGTCGGTCGATCGTGGTCACCCACGACGTCCCCGTGCGCGCTCCGTCGCGGGCGTGGCGGTGGTGGCTGCTGGACTCGTGCTGAGCGCACCCGCGGCCGCTTTCGCTGCGAGCCCGGTGACGCCGACCATCGGCTGCTACTGGGCCAACCCGGACGGGTCGTTCACCTTCTCGGTCGGCTACGTCAACAGCAGCGCGACGACGGTGACCTACCCGGTCGGCAGCCTCAACTACGTCACGCCCGCCCCCCAGGACCGGGGCCAGCCGACCGTGTTCCAGCCCGGCACCCACACCAACGTGTGGGCACCGACGGTCACCGCGTTCGAGATGGCGAACAACCCCAACTGGGTCGTGAACGGGGTCTCCGCCTCGTACGCCGGCGCCATCCCCGCCTGCGCGACCAAGCCGGTCGATGTGTCCGGCAGCAGCATCGGCTACCTCAGCGCGACCGCCGTCATCGTCGGCGGTGGTGCCTACATCCTCGCCGCCCCGCGCCGCCGCCGCGGCCTGGCCACGCCCGTCAAGACCCCGGTGGGGGTGGGGTCGTGAAGGTACTCGCCGTCGGTGCCCACCCCGACGACATCGAGCTCGGCTGCGCCGGCTCGCTGATGCGGCACGTCCTGGCCGGGGACGAGGTCACGATGCTGGTCATGACCAACGGCGACCGTGGCCCGCAGGGTGCGCGGTCCCGGGTCAGCGAGCAGAAGGAGGCGGCCCGGATCATCGGCGCCCAGCTGCTCTGGGGCCACTTCGACGACGGCTCGATCCCGCACGGCCACGAGTCGGTGGCCGTCGTGGACTCCGCGGTACGGGACCTGCACGCCGACGTCGTCTACGTCCACGCTCCGCAGGACAGCCACCAGGACCACGTCGCGACGTCGCTGGCCGCAGCCGCCGCGGCACGCCGTACCGCCCGGATCCTCTACTACCAGTCGCCGTCCACCACCGTGTTCGCCCCCAACCTGTTCATCGACGTCGAGGACACCGTCCGCGGCAAGATCGACTCGCTGCGGGCCCACTGGTCCCAGGTCACCCAGTGCCAGTTCGTCGACCTCGAAGCCGTCGAGGCGGGTTGCCGCTACTGGGGCAGCCGGGCCCGGATCTCCTACGCCGAGCCGTTCGAGACCCCGCGCTTCGTGTGGGACATCGCCCCGTCCGTCGCCAGGGCCCAGCAGACGCCGGTCCTGGAACAGGCCGCGCCACCTGACCCCGTACCGCTGGCCAGGGTCACCGCAATCCACCGCTGATGACCGAGGCCCCCACACTCGAGATCACCACCACCACTGAGCAGCCGGCAGCAGAGCCGGGCACAGTGGGTCTCAACGTGGGCGGACACCGGCTCAAGGGCGCACCCTGGACGTTCCTCGCGCTGCTCGGGATCGCGATCGCCGTCATCGGGTCGGTCGGCCTGGGCAACGCCCTGGTCGTCACCACGCTGTTCGTGAACGGCGTCTTCCTGCTCTTCTTCCTCCGCCACGTCGCCTTCGCCGCCGCCGCGGTGCGCTGGGCCGGCCGGGACCTCTACGACCGGGTCGAGGTGGACCTGGAGTACCAGCCCAACGTCTCGCTGCTGGTGGGTTGCCACAACGAGGCGCTGGTCGCCCGTTCGCTGGTGCACGGCCTGCTCGCGCTGCACTACCCGCGGTCCCGGCTGGAGATCATCCTGGTCGACGACGGCTCGACGGACGGCACCGGCGACCTGCTCGAGCAGCTGACCGCCGCCGAGCCGCACATCACCGTCCTGCGCCGGCCGCCCGGTGCCGGCGGCGGCAAGTCCGGCGCCCTCAACCTGGCGGCCAGCCGGGCCAGGGGCGAGATCATCGTGATCTTCGACGCCGACCACATCCCGCGCCGCGACGTCGTGCACAAGCTGGTGCGGCACTTCCTGGACCCGCACGTGGACGCCGTCCAGGGTCGCTGCGTGATCCGCAACTCGGTCGAGGCGCGGCTGGCCCGGTCGATTGCGATCGACTACTTCTCCGGCTACATCGTGAACGAGTACGGGCGCCAGGCGCTGTTCGAGCTGCCGGCGTACGGCGGCGCCAACTGTGCCGTACGGGCGAGCACGCTGCTGCGGCTCGGCGGCTGGAACCCGGACAGCGTGACCGAGGACACCGACCTCACGCTGCGGATCCTGCTCGCCGGTGGCGCGGTGCGCTACGACATCATGGCGGTCGACACCGAAGAGGGCGCGACGACGCTGCAGCGGTTCATCACCCAGCGCTACCGCTGGGCCCGCGGCCACCAGCAGGCGTGGCGCGACTACCGCAAGGCGGTGCTCTTCTCCCGTCACCTCAGCTGGCCGGAGAAGTTCGAGACGCTGATGTTCCTGCTCGTCTACCACGTCCCGGTGCTGTGCGCGCTGACCCTCGTCACCGCGTTCCTGCGGGTCGCCGGGATCGGCCCGTCGATCACCGTGTTCGAGATGCTGCCGCTGGCAGCGTTGCTGTTCGCGGGGCCGTTCTGCGAGCTGGCCGTCGGGCTGCTGGTCGGTCGGGCGCCGCGGCGCGCCGCGGTGTCGATGGGTCTGATGACGCCGCTGTTCTTCATCTTCATGCTGGTCTGCGCCCGGAGCTGGGCCGAGGGGGTCATGGGCCGGCCGTACACCTGGGCCAAGACCGCCCGCTCCTCCTGGTCGGCCCTCTCCCCCCGCTCCGCCAGCGCCGGTGGAGCCAACCCGGACCAGACCGGGCTCGGCGGACTCGAGGAACACGCCGAAACGGCCGAAGAGGCAGCATGACCTTCCGCCGAACCCAGGTGCTGTTCGCCCTGGCCGCGAGCATCGTGGTGGCCCTGCTGGGCTTCCGGCTGCTCAACGGACCGATGCGCACCCTGGAGGAGACCGCTGTCCTGCGGGTGTTCGGGGTGCTCCGCGGCAAGACGACCATCGTCGGCGACCACAACTTCCAGGTGCTCAGCCCCGGACACTTCCCGTTCCGTGCGGTGCTGACCCCGTACTGCTCGTCCCTGGTCTCGATCCTCGCGCTGGCCGCGATCGCCGTCTTCATCCTGCGTGGGCCGCTGCTGCGCCGGCTGTCCGCGTTCACCGTCGCCGGCATGTTCGTCCTGTGCTGCAACGTGATCCGGATCGGCGGCTCGCTGTGGGCCGGGCTGCACTACGGGCCAGGCGGGCTGGTCCTGTTCCACGACTGGCTGGGCACGATGTTCGGCCTGCTGTACACGCTGTTCGGGTTCCTGCTGATGCTCTACCTGATGCTGCCGAGCGCGACCGCCGACATCGCGAGGGCGGCCCGTACGAGCGACGTGCTCTGACCGGCGCAGGAGCGGAAGCGGAAAAATGCTCAAGGAAATCGCAGCGCGTTCCGATTCTGTCGACATGACGGGACCGTGGCTCCTCTCAGCTGGCAAGGGTGGCGGCCGAACCATGTCGCTGTCCTGGCTGCTGGTGCTCGGCGCCATCCTGGTGGTCGGCGCGATCGTCTGGCGCGGCGTCCGGGCAGCCGCAGTGCGCCGCAAGCTCCGTGCGGGGCTGCGCTCCCCCGACCCCGCAGTCCGCATCGACTCCGTGCAGCTGGCCGGCGAGCTGGGCCTGGCGACCTGTGCCCCGCTGCTGCTGCGGCTGGTGCAGGCCGAACCCGACCCCGCCGTGCTCGCGACCGTCATCCGGGTCGTCGCCAGCCGGCAGTGGGAGCCGGCCTCAACCGCACGACTGGTGGAGCTGCGGCTGTGGGCGCGCGCCTTCGTCGAGGCGCACCCTGAGCTGCGCCGCGCCGACAACGTCGGCGAGCCGCTGCTGCCCGGTGTCGGCGGCGCCGCCACCGTGCCGTCCCTCGACCCGGTCCGTTCGATCAGGTACCAGCGCGGCAGCGACGCCCTGCAGCTGCCGGTCCCCCTCGAGCAGCGCCGGGCGGAGCTCGACGACCCGGACGCGCTGGCTCCCGTACGCGTGCTGGTCACCGGTGCCGGTGGCCCCGCCGGGGTAGCGGTGATCCAAGCGCTGCGCAAGCGCGGGCACCACACGATCGCCGTGGACGCGGACCCGATGGCCGTTGGACTGCGCCTCGCCGAGGAGCACGAGGTCGTCCCGTTGTTCAGCGACCCCGCCTACGTCGCCGCTCTCGTACGGGCCGCGACGGTGTCCAACGCGCAGGCGCTGATCTGCACCGTGGCCGAGGAGTATCCGGCGCTGGTCTCCGGGGTCCCGTTCCTCGAGGAGGCGCACGTGCGGATGCAGCTGCCCAGCCTCGACGCCGCGCAGACCTGCACCGACAAGTGGAAGTTCGCTGAGTGCCTGCGCACGGCGGGGTTGCCCGCACCCGCGACGGGGCTCGGCACCGACGACGGCGTCCCGGGACCGTGGGTGGTCAAGCCGCGGTTCGGTCGCGGCTCACGGGACGTGTCCTTCCCGACCACCCGCAGGGAGCTCGCCTACGCGGTCAATGCCTGTCCCGACCCGATCGTGCAGTCCCGCCTCAAGGGCCGCGAATTCACCTGCGACGTGCTCATGGACGCGACCGGCGCCATGGCCGGCGGTGTGGCCAGGTGGCGGCTGGAGACCAAGGCCGGCATCTCCACCAAGGGTGAGACCTTCGACAACGCCGACGTCCTGCACCAGTCCGGTCAGGTGCTGAAGGCCGTCGGGCTGATCGGGCCGGCCAACGTCCAGGGCTTCGTCTGCGACGACGGCGCGGTCGTGATCCACGAGGTCAACCCGCGCTTCTCCGGTGGCCTGCCGCTGTCACTGGCCGCCGGGGCCGACCTGGTGGAGGAGTACCTCCGCTCGATCATGGGAGCCACCGTCCGGCCGGAGCGGCTGGTCGGGCGTCCCGGCGTCACGATGCTCCGCTACTTCTCCGAAGTCTTCGAGGGATGACCGGACCTCAAGGGTTGACCGCTCTGCCCCCGCTGCGGTTGACGGTGCCGGTCGGCACACGCCCCGAGGTCATCAAGCTGGCACCCGTCGTGCACGCGCTGCGCGCCGCCGGGCACCTCGTACGCTGCATCGCCACCGGTCAGCACTACGACGCCCGGATGTACGGTGACGTGTTCGCGGGCCTCGGCCTCGTACCCGACGACGTGTGGGCGCTGACCGGCACCGAGGGCGAGCGGCTGGGGCAGCTGCTTTCCGCTGCCTTTGCCGAGCTGTCAGCACATCCGGCCGACGCCGTGCTCGTCCTGGGTGACACCTACACCGCACCACTGGTGGCGGTCGCCGCCCGGCGCTACGGTGCCGGGGTGATCCACCTCGAGGCAGGGCTGCGTTCACAGAACGGCCTGTCGGTCGAGGAGGTCAACCGCAAGATGATGGTCGGCCTCGCGACCGTTCATCTGGCGCCGACCGGGATGGCGGCTGCATTCCTTGCCGGCGAAGGAGTTCCGTCATCGATCGTCCGTGTCGTCGGCAATCCCGTAGTCGACGCCGTGGTCGCGATGGGGATCCCCGTACGGCCGGTCTCCGAGCGACGCGGCGTGCTGCTGACAGCCCACCGGGCCACCAACGTCGACGCTCCTGCCCGGCTGGCCGAGCTGGTGGCCCTGGTCAAGGGGCTCGCCTCGGCGCACGGACCGGTGCTGTTCCCGATGCACCCGCGCACCCGCGATCGGCTGGTCAGCGCCGGCTGGTTCGACGACCTGGCCGCGACCGGCGGCGTGGACATCGTCGAACCGCTCCCCTACCCGTCACTGCTGACCGCCCTGTCGACCAGCGCTGTCACCGTCACCGACAGCGGTGGGCTGCAGGAGGAGGCCGCCTACTTCGGCGTCCCCGCCGTCGTCATGCGGCACAGCACCCCCCGCTGGGAGGGCGTCGCCGCCGGCACGGCAGTGCTGACCGGGATGTCCGCCGACCGGGTGCTCCAGGCGGTCGCCCGGCTGACGACAGCCGCGGAGCTCGCCCGGATCGCCGCCGTGCCATGCCCGTACGGCGACGGCACCACGGGCGCGCAGGTCGTCGCGGCGCTCGAGGACGTTGGCCTGCGCCGGGCGCTGGCACCCGCCGAGCCGTCGTACGACCCCTTGCAACAGCTGCCGCTCGCGCTCTCCCATGGCTGAGCTGCGCGCCGTCACGGTCGACCTGGACGACACGTTGTTCCCGCAATCCTCGTGGCTGGCCGGTGCGTGGGGTGCTGTCGCCGCCGTGGCCGAGGCGTTCGGTTTCGACCGGGTGTCCTTCCGGGCCGACCTGGTGTCCTTCGCAGCCGAGGGCTCGGACAAGGGCGGCATCATCGACCGCGCCCTGCTCGCCGCGGGTGTCGACGACCCGGCCCCGCTGCTGCCGGCGCTGGTGAGCGCCTTCAGCGGTTGGGCCCCTTCAGTCCTGGCGCTCTATCCCGGCGCATCGGAGGCGCTGGTACGGCTGCGTTCCGCTGGGCTGTCCCTCGCGATCGTCACCGACGGCAACCCCCAGATCCAGCGGTCCAAGCTCACGGCTCTGCGGCTCGACGAGCTCGTCGACCACGTGGTGATCTCCGACGAGCTCGGCGGCAGGGCGAGCCGGAAGCCTTCCCCCGTACCGTTCCTGCGTGCGCTCGAGCTCTGCGGAACCTGCGCCTCGGACACGGTGCACGTCGGCGACCGTCCGGCGAAGGACGTTGCCGGAGCGGCGGCAGCCGGGATGCGGGCTGTGCGGGTGCGGACCGGCGAGTATTCCGAGACACCCGACCGCACAGGCGATCCGGCCCCGTGGGCCACAGCCGGCACATTCGCGGAGGCCGTGGACCTGATCCTGTCCTGACGCTCGCCAGGACACCGTTCCCCGGCGTGGAGGTCAGGAGTGCAGCCGGCAGGTGCCGAGGATCTCGATGGTGTGGGCGGTCGGGGCGTAGCCGTGTTGCGTTGCCACAGAGGCGATCCAGCGCTCGACGCTGGCCGCCTCGATCTCGACGGTGGCGCCGCAGACCGTGCAGATCAGGTGGTGGTGGTGCTTGGTGGTGTCGCACAACCGGTAGCCGAGCTCGCCGCTGGGCAGCCGCGCCTCGTCGATCTCGCCCGAGTCGCGCAGGGCCTGCGCGGCCCGGTAGACGCTGGTCAACCCGACCGGGCTGCCCTGTCCCCGCAAGCGGGCGTGGATGTCCTGCGCAGCAAGAAATCCCGACTCCCCCTGCAGCGCCTCGAGCACGGCGCGCTGGCCCTTGGTCATCCGATGGCCTTGATGACCACGTACATCAGGGCGGCTCCCAAGACGGTCAGTACGAGGGTCAGGCGCGACGGATGCTCGGCGTGGGCCTCCGGGAGCACGTCGCTGGCACCGATGTAGAGCAGGAAGCCGGCGAAGACGCCGAGATAGATGAGCAGCCCGCGGTCGGGAACGGTGAACAACAGGGTCAGCGCGGCACCGACCATCGGGGTCAGGGCATCGAGGCCCAGCAGCAGCAGGGCCTTGCGCCGGTTGTTGCCGTTGGCCAGCATCAGCGAGACGGTGTTCAGCCCGTCGGCGAAGTCGTGCCCCAGCACCGCGATCGCCACCGAGAAGCCCACCGAGTGACTGATCTGGAAGGCCAGCCCGAT
>JAWWOM010000110.1:0-4823 GCA_033851655.1 Frankiales bacterium | reverse complement strand
GAGCTCGCAGACGAGTGGACGGCCCGCGGGCTGGGCGACGTGGTGCTGCTCGATGCGCCGGTCGAGCACGACCGGCGCAGTGACCTGTCAGCACTGCTCCGCGGCCGGCGACTGATCCCGCCGGCCGACGCGTTCGTGTTCTTCAGCATCGCGCTGCTGCCGGTGATCCCGGTGCTCAAGGCGATGCCCCGGTTCCGCCGCACCGTGATGGCCCTCGACCTGCACGACACCCTCGAGGGCAGCAAGGGCAAAGCCTTGCTGCGCACCGTGTCCCGTACGGTGGATGCGGTCATCGCCGTCAGCGAGTTCACGGCCCGCCAGGTCAGCAGCCCCAGGCCGACGGTGCTGCTCCGGCCGGCCGTGGCCCCCGCCCAGCCGGCCCCGGCAGCCGGGTCGAACGGCCCGCTGACCGTGGGCATCATCGGGCGGCTCGACCCGGCCAAGCAGCACCTGCTGGCGATCCATGCGCTGTCGATGACCGACGCCAAGGTACGGCTGGTCGTCCGCGGTGCGCCCGCGTTCGGTGACGACGCCTACCTCGCCCGGCTGCTGCAGGTCGCCGAGTCGAGCCCGTACGAGATCCTGATCGAGGGCCGGGTCGCACCGGAGGCGGCCCTGGCCGGCCTTGACGCGGTGCTGGTCGCCAACCCGGCCGAGCCGATGGGCCGTACCGCGGTGGAGGCCCAGCTGCTCGGGCTGCCGGTCATCGTGCCGGACAGCGGCGGCGCGGCTGAGCTGGTCGAGGACGGAGTCACCGGCCTGCGCTTCGAGGCCGGCATTGCCGGGAGTCTCGCCATCGCGTACGAGAAGCTCGCCGGCGACCCCGAGCTGCGGGCCCGGATCGGCTTGCAGGCAAGGGAAACGGCGATCGTACGGCACGACCCGACGGCCTATGCAGCTGCCTTTGCCGCCGCTCTGGCCCGTCCGCGCGGGCGCAGCGTCAGCGCGTCCTCGGGGAGCCGGAGCGTGAACACGCAGGGCACGGAGGGACCGCAGTACACCGTGCTGCACGTGGTCAACGCGGTGAGCACCGGGGGAGCCCAGACCCTGATCGAGGCGATGGCCGCGCGGCGGCGGCCGGGGCAGACGCTGCGACTTGTCGTGCTGGCCAACCCATCTGACCTCAGCGATCGGCTGGCCGAGGTGTTCGACTCGGTCGACTACCTCGGTTACGACCGTTCCTCGTACGCCGTGCACAAGCTGGTCCGCGACCTCAAGGCGGCCGTGGACCGTTGGCAGCCCGACGTCATCCACTCGCACCTGCTGCACGCCGACCTGGCGTCACTGATGCTGCCCCGGGGCAGGCGCACGCGCATCTCGACCGTGCACACGACCGGCATGACCCGTGACGACCCGCTGCGGTCGCGGATCCTCGGCTACGTCGTCGGCGCGCTGGCCCGGCGGTTCGACCAGGTGGTGGCCTGCGACCAGACCTGTCTCGACTGGACGCACAGCATGCACTACCCGCCGCTCAAGCTGACCACAATCCCTAATGGCGTGGACATCTCCGACGCTCCGGCTCCCGGCGATCCTGGTCCCGTACTGCTGTCGCTGTCGCGCTGGCACCCGATGAAGGACCACGACAACCTGTTCCGGGCTGCGGCCATCCTGCGTTCGCGGTCGGTCTCCTTCCGCCTGCGCTGTGCCGGGTCGGGGGTGACGCTCGACAACCCGGAGCTGGTCAGTTCCCTTGCTGCTGCCGGAGTTTCCGAGCTGGTCGAGATCCTCGGCCCGTCCGACGACATCCCGGGACTGCTCCGCGACAGCCGCGCGATGGTGCTGTCCAGCGCTTACGGCGAGGCGATGCCGATGGCCGGCCTCGAGACCATCGCCGCGGGTCGTCCTGTCGTGACCACCGAGGTCGGCGGTTGCCCGACCCTCGTGGTCGACCCGGCGTTCGTCGTACCTCCGGAGAACCCCGAGCGGCTCGCCGATGCCCTGCAGGACCTGCTGTGCCGCTCCACCGAGGACTGGTCGGCGCTGTGCACGCAGTCGCTGGAGCTGGCCCGGTCCCGGTTCGACATCCAGCAGACAGTGGCCTCGTACGAGAAGCTCTACCTCACCGGGATGCGCCGGCGGCTGCTGTTCTCCCGCCCGGCCAAGGCTGCTCCCGTCGGCCCTGAGGTCGCCCGTGCCGCTGTGGTCTGCCTGACTCCGCGCGGAGGTCACATCGAGCACGCCTTCAACCTGGCCAGTGCCATCGCCGCCGAGAACGGCTCGACGACGGTGCTGATCAGCCGCAAGGGCGCGGCCGACTACCTGCCGGCCAAGCGCGACGGCGTGCGCGTGGTCGAGATCGCCGAGTTCGTGCCGGCCCCCACCATCAAGGACAAGATCGCCCGGACGCTGCGCGAGACCAACGACGTACGCCACGCCCTGTCCGCCCTGTCCGGACTGCGGCTGGTGGTGCTCGAGGAGCCGATCATGGCCCTCGCAGTGCCGCCGTCGCCGCGCATCCAGACCGTGTCCGTGGTGCACAACGTCAAGGACCACGACACCGAGAACGCCAGCCTGGCAACAAGACTCCGCGCCGGTGCCAAGGCTGTGGTGCTGTTCCGATCGCGGCGGGTGCTGGTCCACGGCAAGGAGCAGGGTGCCGCCGTGCCCCGGCTGTTCGCCCGCAAGGTCCGCGTCGTCGAGCTGCCGGGGATCGGTGCGTTCGAGGAGGGCCACGCCGGCGCAATCGGCGCCTCGCCGCTGCCGGAGGACGTGTTCGTCTGCCTGGGCGAGATGCGGCCGAGCAAGAACTACGAGGACGCCATCCGTGCGGCGAAGGCGTCCGGCCAGGCACTGGTCATTGCCGGTGCGGCGGTCGAGCAGGACTACTTCGCCTCGCTGCAGGCACTTGTCGCCGAGCTGGGCGCCCCGGTGACGTTCTGGTCGGAGTTCATCGACGCGGGCGGGTTCGCCGGCATCCTCGCGACCTGCCGTGCCGCCGTGGTCCCGTACCGCTTCTTTGCGGCCCAGTCAGGGGTTCTCGAGCGCGGCGTCGCCGCCGGCTGCCCGATCATCTCCGCCGACCTGCCGGCGCTGGTCGAGCAGGCCGCCGGGCGTCCCGAGGTGTCGTTCTACCCGGCCGGTGACGTCGCCTCCCTGGCGGCGCTGATGTCCGCCGCGCCGTCGCGGGTCGGCAGTGTCGCCGCCGGCATGGAGAGCGACCCGCGTTGGGCCGACCTCGCCGGTCACGCCCTGCGCTGATCCGATCCGCGCCGCGCTGGCAAGTGGCACGACACGCCGCCCGACACGCCAATGCTCGCGCCAAGTGGCGGTTGTTGGGGGTCAGCGGGGGGAGAGGCAGAGGTCGTACAGGCCGGCCGTCGCGTCGAACGCCCTGGTGATGGAGAACCGCTCCTCGACCCGGGTACGGGCGGCGGCGGCCTCGCGGTCGCGGAGCTCGGCGTCGGACAGCCGGGCGGCGACGGCAGCGCCGAAGCGGGCGGCGAAGGTGCCGGCCGGCTCCAGCGGCACGACCGCCCCGGCGGCGTCGTCGCCCTCGCCGACGACGTCACGCATGCCGGCCACGTCGGTGACCACGAGCGAACGCCCGGCCGCGGCGGCCTCGAGGACGAACAGCGACATGCCCTCCCAGCGCGACCCCATGACCACGACGTCGGCCGCCGCCAGCCAGTCAGGGACCTCGCGGCTGGCCCCGTACAGGATCACGTCGGAGTCGGTGCCGATCGCCGCGGCCAGCGCCTCGCGGTCGGGCCCGTCGCCGATCAGGTAGAGCAGCGCGCCAGGAGCGGCTGAGCGCACTGCCGGCCACGCGGACAGCAGCAGGTCCTGGCCCTTCTGCCGGCTCAGCCGGCCGACGTTGACGACCAGCGGAGCTGTCGCGTCCAGCCCGAGCCGTTCGCGCGCGGCCTCCCGCGCCCCGGCACCGGCCGCCGGCCAGCGCTCGAGGTCGACCCCGTTGCTGACGACGGCGAGCCGGTCGCGCCTGATCCCGATGCCGGCGGCGTCCTCGGCCTCGCCCTCGCTCACGCAGAGAATCCGGTCCGCCCAGCGGGAGCCGAACGACTCCCAGCGCACGGTGGCCGCCCGCAACGCGCCGGTCGTGGCCTGGAACGACCAGCCGTGTGGCTGGAACACCGTCGGCCGGGATCCCCGGATCGCCAGCCGGCCGGCCAGCCCGGCCTTGCTGCTGTGCAGGTGGACCAGGTCCGGCCGCACTGCTGCGACGATCTTGCGCAGGGACAGCACCTCGGCCGGCACACTCGGGCCGGGTGAGCGGCTGGCCTTCCAGTCCCGCTGCCCCGAGCCCAGCGCCCGGACCCGCTCGGACAGCGGCGAGTCACCGGGGCAGGCGACCACGGTCTCGAAACCCCGGCCGCGCTGGTCGCCGACCAGGTCGACCACCCAGTTGGCGACACCCTCGGTCACCGGCTGGCTGACGTGCAGAACCTTCATCGGCTCATTGTGTCGCACCCGGCCGATGACTTTCGCGTACCGGCGCGGTCGGAGGGTTGCAGCAGGCCGTTCGGGCCGCTGACGGCTCCTCGTCGAGCCGGTCGCCGGTTACACCACCGTCGACATGATCAGCTCACCACGGGTGGCCCACGTCCGCACGGCCCGAACGCTCACTTGACGACGAAGCTCACCGTAGCCGACTGGACCGCGCCGCCGGCCAGGGTGGCCAGCACTGTGAGCTGATGGCTGCCTGGGGCCAGAGTGCCTGCTGGCAAAGGATTCGCGGCGGTGGTGGACCCGCCCATCAGGTCCCACGGTGCCCAGCCCTCGGTCTGGGTCGGCGTGGCGGTCGTCGCCCGGTCGAGATAGAACCGGACCTGCGTCGTGCCTGCCAGGTCGGACAACCAGATGTA
>JAWWOM010000089.1:0-4111 GCA_033851655.1 Frankiales bacterium | reverse complement strand
TCCTGCCCGCCGAGCACGTCGTTCTTGACGCTGTAGACGGATTGGCCGACCCGGTGGGACTTGGCGTAGTACATGGCCACGTCGGCCTGGCGCAGCAGGTTGGACAGCTCGTCGGCCGAGCCGTCGGTCATCGCGATACCGAGGCTTGCTTCGACCCGTACGGTGACGCCGTCGACGATGTACGGCGGTGAGATGGCCGCGCGCACCCGGTGGGCCAGCTCGACGGCCGCGCTCTCGTCGAGGTCGTTGAGCAGCAGGGCGAACTCGTCACCGCCGAGCCGGACGAGCAGGTCCTCGGCCGAGCGCACGCAGTCGGTCAGCCGGAGCGCGACCTGGCGCAGCATCGTGTCGCCCGCCTGGTGGCCGAGGCTGTCGTTGACCTCCTTGAACCGGTCGAGGTCCAGCAGCAGCAGGGCCGAGGTGTGGCCGGCGGCCAGCGTGCGCAGCCGCCCCGGGCCGGACTCGTACAGCGCCCGGCGGTTGCCCAGGCCGGTCAGCTCGTCGGTCAGGGCCAGCCGGTGGCTGTGCGCCAGTGACGACGCCTCCCGGAAGGTCACGATCAGCCGGCCCAGCGCAAGCACGACGGTCGCCGCCGACAGCACGATGGCCGCCGGGTGCAGCGTGTTCGTGTCGCCCCAGACCAGCAGGGACACCGCGCTGAGCGCGGACAGGACGGGGATGCTGAGGATCGCCCAGGAGGGCAGCTGCAGACCGGCCGGCTTGTCCTTCCAGCCCGGCGCCGCCGCCATGAACAGGGTCGCCAGGATCCAGACGCCGTCGTTGATGCCACCGGAGACGTACTTGTCTCCGGTGAACAGGTAGAGCAGGTCGGCCGCAGCGAACGCCACGATGCCGGCCGCGAGCAGCCAGAGGCCGACCGGCGGTCGCCAGTGGAACAGCGACAGGGTGGCGACCACGACGAGCAGCAGGAACAGGTCCAGCAACGGGTAGGCGGTCTTGGTGACGACGGCGGCCAGCGAGCCGGAGTTGTCCTTGAGGATGGTGCCGACGACTGCGGCGGCGGCGACGGCCGAGACGGCCATGCCGCCGACCAGGCCGTCGAGCCACAAGCTCAGCGGCAGCCGGTCGGTGCGCTCCCGCAGCAGCAGCAGCAGGGCGGCGAAGGCGCACGGGTAGAAGGACAGCCACAGGTAGTCGGCGATCGACGGGAACGGCTGGCTGTCGACCGGCATCGTCCGGATGACGATCGTCCAGTAGATGTTGCCCAGGCCGTACAGCGCCAGCCCGGCGGTCAGGACCAGCCAGGATGCGCGGTACGCGGATGCCTTGCGCAGTCGCACGTAGCACAGCGCCGGGGCCGTCAGGTAGGCGAGGTTGTTCAGCCAGCCGTCCATCTTCAGGCTGTAGCCCGCGTGCGAGCGGACGCCGGGGATGGTCGTCACGAAGAACGCCAGCGGCACCAGCACCAAGGCGACCTGGAGCCACGCGCGAGCGTCGCGCGGCATCAGCCGCGACAACTTGCCGGTCCGTACGGCGCCCATCAGCCATCCCTCGATCGGGTCCAGATCAGCCGTATCGGCGGCGCTCACCGGCGCACCGAGGGCCGGGGGGACGAACTTGGTTGACCCGAAAGGACTAGTGCCTCTCCTGCGGGTCATCCGGTCCCTCCGGCTGCAATCAGCACGGCGCCGAGCACGGCGGCTGTCGCGCCGCCGCCCTGGACCGCTGTGAGTCGCTCGGCGTGCAGCTGGCGGGCCAGCAGGACGGTGACCGCCGGATAGAGCGAGGCGAGCACCGCGACCAGGCTGAGCGCTCCGCCCGTGGTCGAGGAGGCGTACGCGGCGTTGGCCGCCAGGTCGAACATCCCGATGACCGCCAGCGACGGCAGGTCGGCCCGGGAGACCTGGGGCCGCCGGCGCAGGACCAGAGCCGCGACCGCGAGGCAGCCGACGGAGGTGATCCGCAGCGTCAGCAGTGACATGACCACGGAGGTACGGCTGGCCTGGGCGATGAAGACCACGCCGGCACCGAAACCCGCGGCGGCGAGGACGGCCAACGCGATCGGGCGGGCCGAGCTCGGCCGGCGTTCCCGCAGGTCAGGCCCGCTGGCGGCGACCACTCCGACCACCGCGAGGGCGATCCCGGCGACCTGCAGGCCACCCACCCGGTTCCCCTCGGCGACGCCCACGACGAGCGGGACGATGACGCCGCTGGCGGCGATCGGGGCGACGACGCCCATGGTGCCCTCGGCGAGGGCCTGGTAGAACGCGCCGACGGACAGCACCCCGACGAGGCCCGCGGCGACTGCCCACGGCAGGTAGGCCGTCGAGTCACCGAAGGACCCGGTGGCGAACGCGGCGAAGCCGAGGATCAGCACGGCGAGGGCCTGCGAGACGAAGATGACGTCGAAGGCGGCGAGGCGCCGGGACACCGCGCCTCCCATGAAGTCGGAGGCACCCCAGAACGCGCTGGCGGCCAGCGCCAACACGGCGGTCATGCCGGGAGGATCGGCGGCCCGTCAGCAGCACGCGATCGCCCGTTCGGGCTAACCGCCTGCGGCCCGCGTGCCCTTTCGGCGGCTGGCTCGTTGGGCTGCTCATGATCGACGACGCGGCTGCCGGGGGCCTCCCCGCCTTGCAGTCGGTCGACGGCGAGTGGGTGGTCACCCTCGACGTGGAGAGCCGCCCGGACTCCGCCACCGGCGCCGAGCTGACCGTACGGGCGCTGGCGGCTGCCGTCACCGGCAGCCGGACCTACGTCGCCCAGCGCGGCTCCGGCTACTCGTTCACCGTGATCGTCGGCACCTCGGGGGCGCAGACGGCGCTCGCCCGGGCGCTCGACCTGCTGGCCGTGGCGCAGGGCAGGGCCGGGCTCAGCATCGCGCCGGTGGTCTGCGCCGAGGTCACGCTGGTCGGGACCCGGCCGGTCCCCGCCGAGAGCCGGCCATCCGCCGGCTGCGAGAATCCGGCCCCATGACCGATCGCGAAGCGTTGCTGCAGCTCATCAAGGACCGCGCCGTCGTCCACGGCAGGGTCATCCTGTCCAGCGGGCGTGAGGCGGACTACTACGTCGACCTTCGCCGGGTGACCCTCGACGCCGAGGCGGCGCCGTTGATCGGCCGGGTGATGCTCGAGCTCACCGCAGGCCTCGAGGTCGACGCCGTCGGCGGGCTGACCCTGGGTGCCGACCCGGTGGCGACAGCGATGCTCCACCAGGCGGCTGCGCAGGGGCGCCGGCTGGATGCGTTCGTGGTCCGCAAGGAGGGCAAGGCGCACGGCCTGCAACGCCGGATCGAAGGCCCGGACGTCGCGGGCAGGCGGGTGCTGGCCGTCGAGGACACCTCGACCACCGGCGGATCGGTGATGACAGCCGTCGAGGCGCTGCGTGAGGCCGGGGCCGAGGTGGTGGCTGTCGCCGTCATCGTCGAGCGTGGCGCCGCTGCCGCCATCGCCACTGCCGGGCTGCCCTACCTCGCCGCGTACTCGCTGGCCGACCTCGGCCTCGGCTGAGCTTCGCCGTCGGCGCGCATCGACCCAGCCGTTCCCCGTACTGGCTAGGCTGGCGAGGTTCGGCTGACCTGGGAGAACACGTGCGTGACAGCGGCAGTGGGCGGGTGATCGCCGTCGTCCTCGTGTTCGTCCTGCTGGTGGCCGGTGGCGTGGTCGGGCTCAAGCTGTACCAGCACTTCCGGCCGCACCTGGTCGGCGGCGTCACCGCGCCGGCGGCCGCGCTCAAGGCCGACCACGTCTACAACCTGTCCGTGCACTACACCCTGCGGGGCACCCCCGGCGTGCGGATCGACGCGATCCGGATCCCGACCATCAAGGGCCTCGACCTGACGGTGACCGCCGTCAACTGCGCCGCCGCGGTGGCGCGGGCGCCGATCAGCGAAGGCCCCAACCTGGCCGCCTCCCTCTACGCGCCCAAGCTGTCGCCCAAGGCCTACTACGCGCAGGTCGTCCGCAAGGTCTACGGCTACAAGATCGGGACGATCAAGGCCCCGGTGATGTGCGCCGTGCTCACGGTGCACTCGGCGTTGCCAGGCAGCTATCACGTGGGCGCGTTCAGCCTCGACTGGCGGGCCGGCCTGTTCGTCGGCCGGGTGCGCGACCACACCGACGCGACGCTCACCTTCGCCTGACCTCGGCAG
>JAWWOM010000059.1:0-6321 GCA_033851655.1 Frankiales bacterium | reverse complement strand
TCGAGGAGCCGAAGTTCTTCCGGCCGTTCACCGGCCGGCGCAACCTCGAGCTGCTGGCCGATGTTGCCGGCCTGTCGCACACCCGGGTGGGTGAGGTGCTCGAGACGGTCGGGCTGGCCGACCGGGCCGACGAGCGGGTAAAGGGCTACTCGCTCCGGATCCGGCAACGGGGGCAACGGCTGCTGCACGCGGGTCCCGCGTCGCTCATCGTCATCGCCATCACCGGGGCGCTGGTCGTGGTCGCCTCCGTCGCGCTGAGCAGGCGCGACGTGGCCTAGGCAGGCCTACACCGGCAGGGTCTCGGCCAGGAACTCGACCAGCCGCCGCATCTCAGCGACCCTCATATCCACGTCCGGGAGCCAGTGCCCGGTCGGCGAGCGCTCGTACCGCACGGTCTTGCCCAGGTCGCGGAGTCGCTGGACATAGGTGTCGACCTGGCGCACGGGACAGCGCGGATCGTTCTCCCCAGCGGTGACGAACAGCGGGGCAATGACCGCCTCCGCGTACGTGATGGGCGACGCGGCGCGGTAGGCATCGGGCAGCTCCTCGATGGTGCCGCCCATCAGCGCCGCGTCGTAGGCCTTCATGAACGAAGGCGAGTCCTCGGCTGCGGTCACCTGGTCGGCGAGAGGCACCATCGCAGCGCCTGACCGCCACCGGTCCGGCTGGGTGCCCAGCGCCATCAGGGTGAGGAACCCGCCCCAGGAGCCACCGACGATCGAGACCCGCGGCGGGTCGACGACGCCCGTGCGCTCGAGGTAGTCACGGACAGCGCCGATATCTTCGAGCTCAATGAAGCCGAGCTGGCGGTGCAGCGCGTCCCGCCACGCGGCCCCGTACCCTGTCGAGCCGCGGTAGTTGACCCGCACGACGGCGTAACCGCAGTCGACCAGCGCCGCGACCCTGTCGTTCCAGACGTCGAGGTCCTGCGCCGTCGGGCCGCCGTGGGGCATGAAGACCGTCGGGTACGGCGCGGAGCGGCCGGCCGGCTGGTGGACCAGCGCATGGATCCGGCCACTTGGGCCCTCCACGTAGACGTCAGCGACCGGCCCAACGGGCGCGGGCACCGGCCCCGGCAGGACCACCAGGCTGGTCTGAGTGCCGTTGGCCAAACGGATCAGGGACACCGGTTGGTCCGACGCCGAGAGCAGGGCGTGGACCGAGCCGTCCGGGCGAGCACAGGACGCCGCGACGGTGCCGGGCCGCGTGACGAGGGGAGTGACCTGTCCGGAGCCCAGGTCCAGCCGGAACAACCTGTGCCGAGCGTCGCGCAGCACGGTGACGAGCAGCGCCCGGCCGTCGGGGTACCAGCTCGCCGAGACGTCCCCCTCGAACGAGGTCCCGACGTCGGCCAGCTGCCCGGTCGTGGGGCTCCACAGAGCCGGCGTGCTGAAGTCGAGGCGCTCGTGGGTGAGCAGCACCCGGTCGGCATCCGCGGGATGGAAGCCGGCACCGACCAGGGACCGTCCGTCATCGACGAGCTGGGCCACCACGGCGCCGTCGCTCACCCGGACCACCCGCACGCCGGTGTGCAGCCAATCCCCCGCCGGGGCGAAGCCGAGCAGGGCCAGCTCGCCGTCGTGGGCCACGTCCACCAGGTCGGCCGGGTCGGGGCAGCGGTAGACGACCCGGCCACTGCCGTCGGCCGTCGCCACCGCCAGCTCGAAGCCGACCCCGTCCGACGTGGCGGTGTCGAGCATCCGGCCCACGAACACACGCCCGTCGGCGAGCGGGGCGATGCCCGCCGGGTAAGCCGGGAGCAGGTCGGCCAGCAAGGTCGCGCTGCCCCTGTCGCCGACCCGCTGGCACTCCCACCGGCCCAACTCGTCGCCCGCGCGGTCGTCGAACCAGAACACCAACTCGCCGTCAGGCGAGATGGCGGCTCCCAGGGTGCCGGCCGGCCGGTCGGTCACCTGGGTCAGCGTGGCAGGGACAGTCGACGAGTCGAACCGGAACACCTCGGTACGGCCACCGGGGTTGGCCAGCAGGACCCCGCGGTCCGCCCGGTCCTTGGCCCAGGAGATCGCCGGCCCGACCAGGCTCCCGGGCAGCAGCGCTGGAGCCCGCATGCGCTGTTCCCACGTGGGCAGCTCGGCCATGATCACACCCTGGCAGGTCAGGTGGCCCCGGGTCCAGCCGGCCCCGCCCGTGACCGTCAGCCAGAGGAGTCGGCGACGAGTGCGAGGACGGCCGCGCCGAAGTCGTCGAGCTTGCGCTGTCCGACACCGGGAACCGCCACCAGCTCGGCCACCGTACGGGGCTTGGCCTCCGCGATCGCGGACAGCGTCGCGTCGGTGAACACCACGAAGGCCGGCTGCGAGCGCTCCTTGGACGTGGCCAGCCGCCACTCGCGCAGCCGCTCGAACAGCGCCTCGTCCCGGTCGGAGGGGCAGTCCTCGCAACGGCCGAGCTTGCGTTCGACGGCGCCCGACAGGACCCGGCCGCAGACCCGGCAGGTCACGGTGGCGGCCCGCTTGCGGGCAGAGGGTGAGCTGGTCGGGCGTTCGGCGGCTGCGGGGCGGCGCAGCGACGCCGGCAACAGCCCGTCGAGGAAGCGCGACGGCTTGCGGTAGCGGGCTCCGCCAGGGCTGCGGGCGAGCGCCCAGGACAGCCACAGGTGCTCGCGGGCACGGGTGACGCCGACGTAGAGGAGCCGGCGCTCCTCCTCGATCTGGTCGGGCGTCTCTGCGTGGGTGATCGGCATCGTCCCGTCGGCCAGGCCGACCAGGAAGACCGCATCCCACTCGAGACCCTTGGCCGCGTGCAGCGAAGCCAGCGTCACGCCGTCGACGGGCGGAGCGTGCTGGGCTGACTGACGCTGCTCGATCTCGGCCACCAGCTCGGCCATGCCCGCCTCCGGGGCCGCGGCGGCCAGCTCCTCCGCCAGCCGGACGAGGGCGGCGAGAGACTCCCAGCGCTCGCGGGCGGCACCCGTACCGGAGGGTGGTTGCGGGCTCCAGTTGGCAGCCGCGAAGACGTGCCGAACGGTGGCCGGCAGGTCGTCGGTCCCTGCGGAGTCCGTCGACCTGGCGGCGCCGCGCAACAAGGTCACCGCCTCACGCACCTCGCGGCGCTCGAAGAACCGCTCGCCGCCGCGCACCAGGTAGGGGATGCCGGCACCGGCCAGCGCCTGCTCGTAGGTCTCGGACTGGGCGTTGACCCGGTAGAGGATGGCGATCTCGCGGGCCGGCGTGCCGTCGGCGACCAGCTGGGTCACCCGCTGGGCGGCTGCCGCCGCCTCGGCCGTCTCGTCGTCGAACTCACGGAACAGCGGGTCGGGGCCGTCCGGACGCTGGGCGACGAGGGCCAGCCGCAGCGCGCCGCTCTCACCCTTGGCCTTGGCGAGGACCCCGTTCGCGAGCGAGACCACCTGGGGGGTCGAGCGGTAGTCGCGGGTCAGCCGCACCACGGTCGCCGACGGCCACCGCCGGGTGAACCCGATCAGGTAGTCGGGTGAGGCGCCGGTGAACGAGTAGATGGTCTGGTGCGCGTCGCCCACGACGCACAGGTCGTCGCGCGGACCGAGCCAGGCGTCGAGCAGCTGGTGCTGCAGCGGGTTGACGTCCTGATATTCGTCGACGACGAAGTAGCGGTACTGGCCCCGGATGCGGGCTGCCACGTCCCGGTGCTCCTCGATCATCCCGGCGGTGAGCAGCAGCAGGTCCTCGAAGTCGAGCTGGCCGGAGCCTTGCTTGACCTCCTCGTAGGCCTCGAAGATCGCGGCGATCGTCTCCGGCGGCCGGGGTGGCTCGCGGCGGGCCTTGACGGCGTCCGCGGCATAGCTGGCCGGGCTGACCAGGGAGGACTTGGCCCACTCGATCTCACTGGTGACGTCGCGCAGCTCCGCGGTCGGCAGGGACACCCGCAGCGAGCGGGTCGCGGCCTCGGCCACCAGCCGCAGCTTGCTCTCGACCAGCCTCGGGGTCTCGCCGCCGACGACCTGTGGCCAGAAGTAGGTCAGCTGGCGCAGCGCCGCGGCATGGAACGTCCGCGCCTGCACCCCGCCCACCCCCAGCGCACGCAGCCGGCCCCGCAGCTCGCCGGCCGCTCGGGCCGTGAAGGTCACCGCCAGCACGCCCTCGGCGTCGACGGTGCCGCTCAGGACGGCGTGGGCGATCCGGTGGGTGATCGTCCGGGTCTTGCCGGTGCCGGCGCCGGCCAGGATGCACACCGGGCCCCGTACGGCCTCGGCAGCTGCCCGCTGATCGGGGTCGAGGGCCGCGAGAACGTCGAGGCCACGATGGTCGGCGGTCTCGGCTGTCAGGTCGGGCGGCGGCATGCCGACCATCCTTGCAGGCGGCAGCGACACAACAAGGTCCGGCCGACGTGGTGTGGACAACCCGGCCGGCTGGGGAAGACCGAGCGTCGCCCGGGTGTTGGTCCCTCCCGCGAGGACCTGCAGACCGACTGCCGAGAGGAACGCACCGGGATGACCGTCGAGACGACAGCGGAGCTCACGATGTACAGCACGTCGTGGTGCGGCTACTGCCATCGGCTGAAGAAGCAGCTCGAGCGCGAGGGGATCCCGTTCGAGGTCGTCGACATCGAGAACGATCCGGCGGCCGCCCATTTCGTGGAGAACGTGAACGGCGGCAACCAGACCGTCCCGACGATACGGTTCGCCGATGGGTCGGCGCTGACCAACCCCTCGTTCGCCGAGGTCGTCTCCAAGCTCAAGGCGCTCGAGCCCACCGCCTGAGCGACTACGGTCACACCTGAGCGGCCGGGGGTGGCCCTCCGGTAACTTTCTGGACATCAATTGGTCGCCGGGTGGCGACAAGCAGGGCCGGAGGATGCACCATGGGGCGACCCTGTGCCCCGGGGTGATCTTGTGTGTGCCTACCTGACCCCTGCCGATGAGGTGTGCTTCCCATGCCTTCCGCCGCCCACGCCCTGCGCCCCAGTCCCGACCGGTTCCGTCACCCCGCTGTCGACGCGGCACTGAGCACCGCTGCGACCCTGCTGGGCATGGAGGTCGTGTTCATCGGGGGCTTCGCGGACGAACGGTTCCGGTTCGAGCGGGTGCGCGGCGAGTGGGACGGGATCAGCGAGGGCTACTGCGTGGGGGCGGCCGACAGCTTCTGCGCCCGGATGCTCGCCTCCGGCCAGACCGCGACCGCGAGCGCCGGTGCCGACGCGGTCTTCCAGGGAACACCGCTCCGGGAGTCGATGGGCATCACGTCCTACGTCGGGGTGCCGATCCTCGACGGGGACGGCCGGTTGCTCGGCACCCTGTGCGGCGTCGACCACCGCTCGGTGCCGGTCCACGACACGACCCTCGCCGTGCTCCGGGAGCTGGCCGGCATTCTCGCCGCTCAGCTGCACCCGGAACCGGCGGACGGGCTGGTCATCCGCCGTACGCCCGAGGGCTGGCTGGTCGCCGGACCGGCGAGCGACAGCGACAATGGCGCCCCCACCGACCTCACCAGCGCGATGGTGCTCGCCGACCTGATCACGGCCGAGCTGAACCCGGGCGGACGCCCGGCCCGGCCCGACCTCGGCCAGCTCACCGAGGTCGAGCAGCTGCGCCTGTCGGTGAGCCAGCTCGAGCATGCACTCGCCGCGCGGGTGCTGGTGGAGCAGGCGATCGGCGTGCTCGCCGAGCGCCAGCACAGCACCCCCCGCGCTGCCTTCGACCGGTTGCGCAAGGCATCCCGGTCCCGCGGACGCAAGGTTCACGACCTGGCCCGCGAGGTGGTCGCGTCGGTGACCGACCACGGCGTACCGCTGCCGCCGGAGCTCGCCGGCCGCTGAAGCAGCCCACACCAACGCGGCAACAAGACCAACACGCCACAAGAAACGCCAACGTTCTCGCCAGGTGGCGGGAGCATTGGCGTTTCTTGTGGCGCGTCGTGCAATCTGCCGTACCTGTGACGGGGACCGGCCGGCCGGGGCGAGGGTCGCTCGTCCCGGCCGGCCGAACCTTCAGCTTCTCAGGCCCTAGTTCCTCGTGATGGTGAAGTTCGGGCAGTTGTTGATGATGTCGAACGAGTTGTTCGCCAGCACCAGGTTGGTGAACGTGACGGCGCCGGTCGCCGGACCCTGCCCAGGCTCAGGCATGGCGTTGCACCAGACGGCTCCGCCGTCACGGCCGGCCAGGTTGTAGCTCGACGCCGTGGCGTCGACATTGCTGTTGTCGGCCCGCGGGGTGTTGGCCCGCGTGACGGTGACGTTGGTGAGCGTCGTGTCCTGGATCGGGTTGGTCGGAGTCGGACCGCCCGTGTACTTCTCCTGGAAGCCGATCCCGTTGTACGTCGGGTCGTCGATGTCGACGTTGCTGACCCGAATGCCCGTGAAGGCACCGTCACCGGAGTAGAGCCA
>JAWWOM010000030.1:0-4199 GCA_033851655.1 Frankiales bacterium | reverse complement strand
CGCAACTTCGTCCAGGTCGGGCTGCGCGGCTACTGGCCCGGACCGGACGTCCTCGAGTGGATGGACGACAACGAGCTGCGCACCCACTTCATGGCCGAGATCCGCCTCGACGGCTTCGACAAGGTGCTCGAGCGGGCCATCGACGAGGCCCTCGACCAGGCCGACTTCCTTTACCTGTCGGTCGATGTGGATGCCTGTGATCCGGCCTTTGCCCCTGGCACCGGCACACCGGAGCCGGGCGGACTGACCAGCGCCGAGCTGCTGCGGGCGATCCGCCGGCTCTCGGCCGAGGTCGGCATCGTCGGCATGGACGTCGTCGAGGTCAGTCCGCCCTACGACTCGGGGAACAGCATCACCGCACTACTCGCCCACCGCTGCATCAGAGAAGCACTCACGGGGACCGCCATGCGTCGTCTGGGGCTCACCGCCCCCGACTACGTCGACCCTCGTTCGGCCGGCAACGGAGCCGCCCGTACCTACCGCGCAGTGCCTGACTCGGTGCTCCCTGCCGACTGAGGCCCTGTGCGCCTGCCGACCGGACACCCTTGATGAGGAGAATCATGCGTACGTCGCTCGCCCGCAGACGACCACTGGTCGTGCTCGCCGTTCCCCTGTCACTCGCCCTGGTCCTGACCGCCTGTGGCGGCTCTTCCACGAAGAACGCCTCCAGCACCTCGGCCGCCGGCGCCTCGTCCGGCGCAGCACCGACCTCGACCACCCTGCACCTGAGCTTCCTGCAGGACCCGGGCCAGCCGCCGGACCCGGACATCTACTACGCCGGACAGGGCCTGCTGCTCACGCAGAACCTCTACGAGGGCCTGCTGTCGTACAAGCTGGGCTCGGCCAAGGCTGAGCTCGCACCCGGTTTGGCCACTGCGTGGAAGGTCTCCAACAACTTCAAGACCTATGACCTGACGCTGCGAACGGGCGTGACGTTCCACGACGGGACGCCGTTCGACTCCTCGGCGGTCAAGGCGTCCTTCGACCGGCGGCTGGCGGTCAACCAGGGCCCGGCGTACATGGTGAGCGACGTCGCCTCCATCACCACGCCGAGCAAGACCGAGGTCGTCATCACGCTCAAGGACTCGAACACCGCGTTCCTGGACTACCTCGCCTGCGCGTACAGCCCCAAGATGATGAGCCCGACCGCCCTGGCGGCCAACAAGGGCAGCGACAATGACGAGAAGTACCTGACGACGCACGACATCGGCACCGGCCCGTACACCCTGACCCAGGCCAACGTCGGCCAGAACTACCAGATGAAGGCCTACCCCGGCTGGTGGGGCCCCAAGGTGTTCTACCAAACCGTCGAGATCCCGGTCGTCTCCGACCTGTCGACGCAGGAGGAGCAGTTCAACAAGGGTGACCTCGCCGCGATCCTGCACGACTTGAACGCCCCGGCGGTCAAGGACTACCTGGGCAAGTCGAGCATCAAGACCTACTCGCTGCCGTCGTTCCTCACCGAGCAGGTCTACGTCAACCCGACGCACGGCATGATGAAGACCCTGGCCGGGCGGCAGGCGTTCCAGGCGTCGCTCGACATCAAGTCCCTTCAGCAGGCCGTGTTCGCGGGGCGGGGCGACCTTGCGACCGGCATCTATCCCGAGGGTCTCGTCCCCGGTGACACCCAGAACGTGGTGGCCGACCCCTCGAAGATCACGGCATTTGCCAAGTCCGCAGCTGCTGCGGACAAGACCATCACGCTCGGGTACGACACCTCGCAGCCGGACGACCAGCAGCTGGCCAACCTGGTGTCCGCCAAGCTGCAGGCGTACGGGATCACGGCCAAGGTGCAGGGCTACCCGACCGCTGACGTCTTCGGCTGGATCGGCGGCAGTCTGGCGAAGGCTCCCGACGTGCTGTTCACCAGCTTCTGGCCGGACGCGGCGAACCCGTACACGGAGGCGCACATCGAGTTCGCCCCCGACGGTGGCCTGAACTACCTGCACTGCTCGGACCCGCAGATCACCGCGGAGCTGCCCGGCGTGCTGCAGACCGGCGACATGGCGACGTACGCCAAGATCGGCGCGCAGGCAGTGGCGACCGGTTGCTGGACGAACATCGTCTGGCGCAAGGACTTCATGGTGGCCCAGCCGTGGTTGAAGGGCGTCGAGGCCGCCCACGACATCGGCGCCCCGTTCAGCCTGCACATCGCGGCGCTGTCCGGCTGATCCACCTGCACCAAGCGTGTACGGGGGCCGGTGGCACTTCGCCACCGGCCCCTTCCTTGTCCTGACCTGGAAGGAATGGCATGACCCGCAAGAGATCCGGCGTACGGGAGATCGTCCTGCTCACGCTGGGCTGGGAGCACCTGCCGAAGCCCGTGTCGGTCGAGGGTGCAGCTGCCCGAGTGGCGCACTGAGTGGCCGACCTCGCGGCGCGTCACCTGGGGGCCGGCGTCGTCGCGGCCAGTGATGACGCGTTCGGTCCCAAGGAGCTGCTGGTCTCCCCGGGGGAGGTGTCCTTCGTCCCGGGCAGGTTCGACCACAAGGGCGAGGTCGTCGACGGCTGGGAGACGCGCCGCCGCCGCAGCCCCGGCTACGACTGGGCGATCGTGCGGCTGGGGCTGCCAGGAGTCATCCGTACCGTGGACGTGGACACCACGTCCTTCGCCGGCAACGCGCCGGCAACCTGCCGGATCGAGGCCTGCGGCGCCGACGGCTTCCCGGCGCCGGGACAGCTCGCCGACTGGCGGACCATCGTGCCCCGCACCCCACTTGTGCCGGACGCCCACAACGTCCTGGCTGTCGAGGATCCGCGCCGCTGGACGCACGTACGGCTGTGCGTCGAGCCGGACGGGGGCATCGGACGGCTGCGGGTCGACGGCGAGCCGGTGCCTGATCCGCGGCTCTTCGACGGGCTGACCGTGGACCTGGTGGGACAGGAGACCGGCGGCAAGGTGCTGTCCGCGACGGACGACTTCTACTCCTCGCCGGAGGCACTGCTGCGGCCGGATCGGGCCCGCACCATGGGGGAGGGCTGGGAGACCCGCAGGCGCAGGGACGGACGGCACGACACCGTGGTGTTCAAGCTGGGCGTCACCGGCGTCCCACAGCTCGTGGAGCTGGACACGACCCATTTCGTCTACAACGCCTCAGCCCAGGCCGAGGTCTGGTTCTGTTGCGCACCAGGCGATCCGGATGAGTCAGCACTCGCGTGGGAGCCCCTGCTCGAGCGGGTTGCCCTGCAACCGGACACCCGGCACAGGTTCCGGGTGGAGGGCCGGCCGGCCACGCATCTGAGGCTCGACGTCTATCCCGACGGGGGGATGGCGAGAGTACGGGTCCTGGGCCCGCTGACCGATGACGGCCGGCAGCAGCTGGGGTTGCGCTGGTTCAACACGATGCCGGCCGGCCAGCTGGTGGAGCTGCTGTCGGAGCTGCCGCCGTCGGTGGCACAGGCGATCGCGACCGCCCGGCCGCTGGTTGACGTAGCCTCCGGCGTGGCCGCCGCCGGCACGGACACCGGGGTCGAACGGTTGCTGGCCTCGCTGTTGCTGGGGCGGTGACATGTCCGGCTGCGACACCGTGTTCGCCGCCCGCCGGGTCGTCCTCCCCGATGGCGTACGACCGGCCTGCGTTGCCGTGACCGGTGGCCGGATCGTGGCGGTGACCCCGTTCGGCGCTGCCCCGAGGGCCACGGCGACGGTGTTGCTCGAGAGCGACGAGGTGCTGCTGCCGGGGTTGGTGGACAGTCACGTGCACCTGCAGAACCCGGGCCACGGTGACTGGGAGGACCTGCTCTCGGTCACCCGCGAGGCGCTGCAGGGTGGGGTGACCACCCTGGTCGACATGCCCGTCGACAGTGAGCCGGTGACCGTTGATCCGCCGGCCGTGCAGGCGAAGCAGGCTGCTCTGCGCGGCCGGATCTTCACGGACGTCGGGCTGTGGGGTGGTGTGGTCCCGGGCAACCTGGGCTCGCTCGGTGCGCTGGTGGGGGAGGGGGTGCTCGGGTTCAAGGCGTTCATGGTCTCGCCGGGTCTCGATGCCTTCCCCCCGGTCGGCGCGGCAGAGCTCAGGTCGGCGTTGATCGAGCTGGCCCCGTACCGGATGCCGTTGCTGGTTCATGCTGAGGACGACTCCGGCTCAGAGGTGCTGGCGGTGCAGGCTGTCGTGGACGCGGTCCTCGCGACTGGCGGCCGGGCTCACCTGGTGCATGTCTCGGACGAGGCGTCGCTCGCGCTGATCGCCCGGGCGCGC
>JAWWOM010000024.1:0-37497 GCA_033851655.1 Frankiales bacterium | reverse complement strand
CGCCGGCGTCGCCGGGATGCTGGCTGCGGTGATGCCCGCACGCCGCGCCGCGCGACTCGACGTCCTGCGCGCTATCGCCACCTGAACTGCGCCGTCGTCCTGGGCCTGAGGACGGCCGCAAGCGCAGTCCCGCACCGGCGTCCGCGAGGGAGTTTGCGTCCGCTGGCCGCGCTGTGCCCGATGGTGCTGGCCGGGCCGGATGCAGCTCCCATTACTCGGAGTTGCTTAGAGCTGTGCACTGCAGGTATGAGTCAAGGTCAGCAGGGGTGGGCCGCCTGGGGATCGAACCCAGAACCCGCGGATTAAAAGTCCGCTGCTCTGCCAGTTGAGCTAACGGCCCGGGAAGCCGCCGACTGGTTGCCCAGCCGTACGGACCCGTCGCCAAGCCTACCCGCCGCCTGGCGCACCCGTACGACGGCCGGCGGCCCCGGGACCAGGTCAGATCCTGGCCAAAGAGACCGCCGGCGCGCTCAGGGACTACACGCCGCCGGCCCGTCGAAGTGACCGGGAGTCGACGGATAGGCGCTGCCACTGCCGTGCAGATGGTCGCCCGGGTAGACGAGGGCCAGCTCGTCGTACGCCGACGTGCCGCTCGTGCTCAGATCCGCCAGACTCTGGCCAGCACCCACGGAGTACGACCACTGCTGCAAGAACGACTGCATCGCCGGACTGTGCTGCCGCACGTCGTTGTATCCGCCGTACGCACTGTTGCAGTGGCTGTAGAGGTTGTACGCGCCGTCCCAGTCCAGCAGCCGGTCACCTGAGTTGGGCCCGTTGTCCGCCACGTCGGCCTGGAGGACGTCGCGGTCCATGCCGCCGTACATCCAGTCGATGCCCTGGTGGTGCTGGTCATTCGTCGGGTCGGCGTCGTTCATGCTCGTCATCTCGAACCACGAGCACGGGTCCACCGGGTTGGTGCCGATGTTCGCCGGCCACGGAGCCGTCGTACATCCGACACCAGGGGTGTACGAGCCACGGGGCCGCCAGTCGAGGACGTCCGAGCCGAGCACGCCGGTGGTCGGGTCGACGGCAGGACCGGAGGTCGCGCCCGCACCGCCGAACACGTAGTCCACCAGCGAGTCGTTCGTGCCCCGGTCGTTGGGGTTGGCCAGGTCGGTGCCGCCCTTGCCACCCCAGATGACGTCGGATCCGTCATCGCCGAACAGGACGTCACCGCCGCTGTCGCCGTTCATGAGGTCGTCACCGTTGCCGCCGTGCAGGGCATCACTGCCGTCGCCGCCGCGCATCCGGTCGTTGCCGCCCTCGGTCATGCCGTCGTGCGGCATGGCCGCAGCGGAGGAGACCGCCGCGAACGTGTCGCCGTTCACGTCATGCCGCAGGTCCGTGACCCGGGTGACCGAGCCCTTCAGGAAGCCGTCGTAGTGGATCTTGGGCACCTGCTTCAGGTCGACGGTCAGCTGGTTGGCTCCGCTCTGCCACGTGTCGACGATGCCGCCCCGGTCCCCGACCATCGCGTCGTTGCCGGCCTCGCCGTACATCTGGTCGTCACCGAGCTCGCCGAACATGTCGTCGTTGCCGTCACCGCCGCGCATCACGTCGTTGCCGTCCTGGCCGTACATGAAGTCGTCGCCGCCGTCACCGAAGAGCGTGTCGGCCCCGGAGGCTCCCACCGGTTCGCAGGTCGCCTGCGCTGTGCTGCAGAACCGGGTGGAGGCTCCGGCAACACCGTGCCGTACGAAGGCCGCGTCTGCCGGAACCGCGGCCGGGTCGTAGCGACCCGCATAGATCCGGTTGGTCAGCGCCCCCGGGGCACCCACGATGTCCCGTACGGCGGTGCCGTTGTCGCCGAGCTCGAAGTCAGACCCGCCGTCGCCGTGGATGACGTCTGCGGCATCACGGAAGGCAGCGGTCGAGCTGCCGCCGATGAGGTCGTCCTGACCGTTGGGGCCGGAGACGTCGCCCGGGTCGGCGCCGGGGTCTGCGCCCGGCCATCCGCCGGCAGGCGGCGTGATCGCGATGCCTGCCTCGGCCAGCGTGCGGTCGCCGAAGATCGTGTCCGCACCACCGTTGCCCTCGACGTAGTCGTCGCCGGCGCCGCCGCTGATCTGGTCCGCGCCGTCCTGCCCGAGCACGACGTCGACCCCTGCGCCGCCGGAGAGCTGGTCGGCGCCGTAGACGGCGCGGGTCGGTGCGCCGAGGTAGCCGGTGGACCAGGACAGGTCCAGCAGCCGCAGCGAGCGGCCGGGCGCCATCGTGTTCTGGCTGCCGACCCGGCTGGTGACCGGGTTGATCGTGCCGGCCCGGCTGACGACCGCGTTGTCACCGGTCAGCAGGTCGTCCCCCGTGCCACCGAAGACGACGTCGCCGGTGTCCAGCTGGCCCTGCGTCGTGATGCCGGTGTCGGCACCGAGCACGGTCGAGCTGCCGCCGACCAGGTCGTCGTTGCCGGCGTCACCCTGGATCCAGTCGCTCCCCGGACCGCCCTCGGCGTAGTCGCTGTCGGCCCCGCCGAGCAGCCGGTCGTTGCCGGACTGGCCGAGCAGGACGTCGCTGCCGGCGGCACCGCTGACCCAGTCCGCACCGGAGGTCCCCGCGGTCGGCGCGTCGCCGAGGTCGTACGGCTGGATGCTCCGCAGGACCATCGCCGGAGCGCCGGCCGTGTCGGCGTTCAGCCGGTTCCTGGTGAGGTCGCTGACGGCGATGGCCGGGGCGCGGGTGACCAGGCCGTTGTCCGCGAGGACCACGTCCGCGTCGTCCCCGCCGGAGATCACGTCACCGGCGTCGAGCTGGCCGGCCGTCTGCTGTCCCGAGCCGGTCTCCGGTACGGAGGATCCACCGACGATGTCGTCCTGACCCGCGTCGCCGTAGACCGTGTCGGTGCCCTGGCCGCCCTCGAGGTAGTCGTCTCCGGCGTCACCGTGGATGACGTCGTTCCCACCCTGGCCGAAGACCGCGTCCGCAGCGTCTCCACCCGAGATCACGTCGATCCCGGACGTGCCGCTGACCGGGGCGTAGCCGAGATCGAGCAAGGTGACGTGCCGGCCGAGCGTCATGCCACGACCCTGCGTGACCGGGTCGGACAGCGCGAGGCTGGTCGGCGTGATCACCGCGTTGTCGCCGGCCACCACGTCGTCACCCGATCCGCCCGAGAGCACGTCGCCGGCGTCCGGGTAGCCGACGGCATCCTTGGCCGTCGGGTCACCCGGCGCGGTGCTGCTGCCGCCGATCAGGTCGTCGGCCCCGGCGTCACCGCTGACGTGGTCGACGCCGTTGTTGCCCTCGAGGTGGTCGTTGCCGTCGCCACCGGAGACGAGGTCGTCGCCCAGACCTCCGTACGCGTGGTCGTTCCCGTCGCCGCCGAAGATCTGGTCGGCGCCGCCCACGGTCGACGAGGCGCCGGCGAGGTCGAAGGGCGTTCCGCCGCCGACTCCGTCGGAGGCTCCGTTGTCACCGATGAGCACGTCGTCGCCGGTGTCGCCGTACAGGGTGTCGGTGCTGTCAGGCCGGCCTGCCGTGGTGGTGCCGCCGACCACGAGGTCGTTCCCAGCGCCGCCGAAGAGCGTGTCGCTGTCGGCGTTGCCTTCGACCACGTCGATGCCGTCACCGCCGTACACCGTGTCGTTCCCGGCGTTTCCGTAGAGGCTGTCGTCTCCGGCGTCACCCTGGGCCAGGTCGTCCCCGCTGCCGCCGAACACCGTGTCGTTGCCGGCACCGGCGTAGACCGTGTCGTTGCCGCCCGCCGCGCAGACGAGGTCATTGCCGCCGTTCGCGGCGATCCAGTCGTTGCCTCCGCCGGCCTGGATCGTGTCGGATCCGTTGCCGCCGATGACCAGGTCCGCCGCGTCACGGTTGGCCGGGTCGGCCTCGTTGCCGGCGTCGAGCGGGTGTTCTGCCGGCGGGTCGGAAGCATCCGGGCCGCTGCCCGCGCAGAGGTCAGGGTGGGCGCCGCTCGCGTCCGCGTAGGTCTCGTGGTCGCCATAGATCTGCGAGGCGCCATCACCGCCGTAGATGCGGTCGGACCCGCCGCCACCGACCAGCAGCTTGGGCTGCGGGGTGGCGGCCGTCGGGGTGTGGACCACCGACCGGGCGGAGCCGAGGGCATCGGTGGCCGTCCCCGGGGTGCCGACCGTGGACGCCTCTGCGATCAGGTAGTCGTTGCCGCGCCCGCCGAAGAGCCGGTCCTTGCCGCCGGCACCCATGAGCAGGTCGTCGCCGCCCAGGCCGAAGAAGTGGTCGACCTCGGTCGGCAGGCTGTGGCCGGTGACGATGTCACTGCCGTCAGCGCCGTACACCACGTCGTTGCCGGCGCCGGTGTCGACCGTGTTGGTGGTGCCGGCATCGCCACTGCCGGGCAGGTCCGCGACCTGGTCGTCGCTGAGGCCTGCGGTGCTGAAGGTCGCTCCGGTGAAGACGGTGTCCGCGCCGCTGCCGGTGGAGATGCGGTCGTTGCCGCCGCCGCCGTGGACGGTCACGCCCGCCGAGACGTAGTTGCTCCGGCTCGTTGCCGGCTGCTGGGCTGCGAGCGGGCTGTCCGCCGCGACTCCGACCACGTCGTCGCCGCCACCACCCCAGACGGTGTCCTGGCCGAGGCCGACCGAGATCCGGTCGTTGCCGGTGCCGGTGTCCCCGCTCGGCAGGCCGATCTGACTGACGTCCAGCGTGGTCACGTTGTGGACGTCACCACCGGCGTTGCGGTGCAGCGTGATGCCCGTACCGGTGTCCGGGATCGCGAGGTCGCCGTCGCCGAACACCGTGTCGTTCGCGTTGCCCACCGTGATGCTGTCGTTGCCGTCGCCACCACTGACCACGGTGGCCGCCGCAGCCGCGGCGGGCGTCGCGAGGTCGGGCCGGTCACCGGCGGAGATCTGGTCGTTGCCCCCGGCGCCGTCGATCCAGGTGGGTCCTGAACCGGTCTTGAACACGTCGTCGCCGGTGCCGCCCATCAGCACGGTCTTCAGCGTGAACGGCGAGTTGTGACTGACAGACGGGTCCGCTGCAGCTGCGGCGGTCTGCGCGCCCGCGCCCTGGAACAACGCCGAGATCGTGCCGCCGTAGTTGCGCCCGTCCAGGACCACGGAGCTGACGCCGGTGAAGTCCTCCGAGATCCCCAGCATCGTGACCGTGACGGCGTGCGGGTCGTCGTCGTGCTGGCGGACGATCACCTTCTCGTTGTCGGTGCCATGGTTGTCGTACGTGGCATGGCCCCGCAGCCCGGCCGTGCCGAGGCGTCCGGCGAAGAGGTAGAGCGTGCCGTCATCGGCCTTGCCCGCAAGCTCGGGCGGCGGTGGTGTGCAGTCCGGCTTGATGGAGAAGTCGAGCAACGTGATGTTGGCCAGGGTGAAGTCGAAGGACACGTCGAACGGGCTGAACCCGATCGTCACGAAGACCTTGAGGAACAGGTAGAGACGGCCGCCCACGTTGAACAGGCACATCGGGTTGTTGAGCGCGGTGGCGAGGAACTCGCTGAACCGGAACTTGCCGTCGTTGTCCGGGTCGTTCCAGAAGAAGCCGACCGACAGCCCGATGCCGCCCTCGACGCCGACGCTGATGATGACCGCACTGACCTCGGCACCCGCCGCCAGCTCACCGTCGAACTGGATCACCGGGATCGGGTGGCCGCTGCCGTCAACCGTCTTGAAGTACAGGCTGTCCAGGAAGTCCACGGTGCGCCCGAGGGCGTTGGCGTCGGCGTCCTGTACGGCCTTGCGGATCCCGTACGTGTCGAAGCCCGCGACGATGTGCGCCGTCACGGAGGCACTGCCGCTGATCGTGAGCAGCACCGGCGGCGGCGCGTAGACCGGACCGAAGACCTCACTGAACGAGAAGCCCAGCGTCAGCGGGCCGGAGTCGAAGGTCGCCAGCTCGACGTCCTTGCCGAGGATGAGCCCGAACAGCGACTTCGGGTCCTGCAGCGCGGGGAAGGTGAAGCCGCGGCTGCTGGTCGGCGTGGCGTTGGCCTTGTCCAGGCCGGACACCTTGGTGTTGAGCTGGTCGAACAGCGAGGTCTCGGTGTGGTAGGCGGATCCCGACGTGTCGATCAGGCTGTCCGCGGTGTCCGGCGTGCTGCTCAGCGCGAACGCCTTGCCGCCCAGGAGGTCGAACGAGCCGATCTTGATGCAGAAGTTGGCGTCGTCCTGGTAGTCGGTGCTGCCGGCACTGCTGCACGCCGAGGTCGCCTTGGTCACCGCGTCCAGGACGTCCTTGACCGACTTGAAGATGGCGACGAACTTGTCGAAGGTCTTGGAGTCCGTGCCCTGGTTGGCGAAGACCGAGGCCAGGGTCAGGATGCTGACGTCGTCGCCGCCTGCCAGGTGGGACAGGTCGCTCAGGACAGGGATCGGCGCCGAGACCGTGTCGAGCACCGGCTTGATCGGCGCGTACAGCATGTTGATCTTCTCGAACACCGGCTTGAGGACGGTGCCCAGGAAGGCGCCCGGGTTGATCCGGACGTCGGTGAAACCGACCACCAGGCCACCTGTGGCGTCAGGCGCGGCACCGCTGGCCCAGGCCCAGTCGAGGTGGAAGTCGCTGCGGATGCCCGGCAGCGAGCTGTCCGCGAGCACCGTGACCTGGTAGTGCAGGTGGACCGACGCCTGCAGCTTGGCTGTCACCAGGGCGGACGGACTGCTGCCGACGATCTGCCCGAGACTCAGTGACTTGCCGGTGGCGAGAGGGCACCCGGTCGCGGCGCAGGCGGTGTCACCCGGGGCGTGCAGGTCGACCGAGAACGCACCGGCAAAGCTGCGGTTGGCCGTGCTGGCCGGGTCTCCCTTGGCGTCGACGCTGAGGAAGGCCAGACGCCCGGCGAACTGCTTGGGGGCGCTGAGGGCCACGCCGACCAACAGCTCGGGGGTCGAGTCGGCAGCTCCCGGCGACTTGGGGTCGGTGTCGTTGTCCTGGGTGTAGACCACGAAGCCCTTGTCCCTGGTCAGGCCGAAGGACAGGTGCAGCTCCCAGCCGAGCTTGGCCTGGACACCGTTGTCGGGATTGGTCAGGTCATTGGGGTGGGCCGGGTCCTGGGTCGACAGCGACAGGCCCGGCAGGCCCAGGTCGAGCGGCCGGGTGGCGGCGGAGATGCAGTCACTGCCGTCGCACCCGGTGGTGGCCGACGGGCTGCCCTGCTTGATGACCACCTTCACCCGGAAGCCGGTGATCGCCGAACCGGGGCAGGGGTGCAGCGCCGGTGCACTGTCCGGCGGTGCGGGGGCCGCGGCCGCCGGTGAGGCAGACCCGTCGTCGAGATAGCTCAGGCTGGAGGTGTTGGCCACCAGCACCTTCCAGGCGGTGCCGACCAGCCGGTCGATCCGGTAGCCGTCCGCCCAGGTGCTCTTGGTCCAGCTGAGCCCGTTGACGTGGTCGGTCTTGTCCAGCGTCGCCTTGTTCTGCAGTACGAGGGTGCCGCTGGCGGGCCCGGTGCCGGTGGTGTTTCCGCCCCGCAGGGCGACGACCCGGTAGCTGTAGGACGTGCTCACGTCCGAGCCGGTGTTGATGCCGCCCTTGGCGACCAAGGCCGTCGCGGCGTCGAGGCTCGCGGAGCAGTCGGTGCTCACCAGGAACTTTGGCGTCCCCGGCAGCTTGGCGCCGATCTCGTCCAGCTTGGTCTGCACGAAGTCCTCGGAGGCCGCCTGCAGCGACCCGTCGTGCTTGTCCACCGGCAGGATGCTGGTGACGGCGGCGCGCGCCTTGCTGATGAAGTCGACGCCCTGCGCGATGTCCGAGCCGACGACCGGCAGCTTGCCGCCGGTGTCGGCCAGGCGCAGCGCCTGGTCGAGCAGCTTGAGGTAGCCGTCGAGGCCGTCGCCCAGCGAGGACAGGTCGATCAGCTGGGAGGCCAGGGCGCTGGCGATCGCCGACGAGTCCGGCAGCGTGACGTCGGAGGCGTACAGGTCCGGGGTCTGGCCGCGCGGGATCTGCACGGTGACGCCGGTGCCCAGCGGCTTCCAGGTGCCCCCGCCGTCCTTGAACAGCAGCGGCAGGTTGGCGCAGAGGGCGAGGCCGGTCGGTGTGCCGGTGCCACAGGAGACGTCGGCGGTGTTGTCTGCGCCGACGGTGAGAGCGCCGAAGAAGCTGCTCGCGGGCGTGTCGGTGGCCGGACCGGACAGCCCGAAGCCGAGCAGGCCGTGCAGGGACGTACCCGACGCGTTGCCGGGTGTGGGGTCACCGATCGACAGCGACAACGGCCCGAGATTGGCTGCCAGCGTGGCATTGTCGGAGAGGTCCACCTTGGCGGAGACGTGCGCGCCCGAGCCGCCGGCGACCTGGAGCGCCGCCAACGGGTTGTTGATCGCGGCCGCGGTCAGCGGCAGCAGCAGGCCGACCTTGACCTCGCCGGTCGCCGAGATGTGCAGCGTGCCGGTGCCGCTGGTGCCGACGATGTCGCTCGGCACCCCCGGCAGGTTGAGGGGCAGGTCCAGCGGCACCTGCAGCGGCAACGTCCGGGTCCAGTCGAGCGAGATCTTGAGCTTGGCCGGCTCGCTGCCGGCCGCGGGGACGACGCCGAGGTCGACCTTGTCGCCCAGCTGGTGCTGGAGCACTGCGAGCACGTCGTTGAGCGAGGTGGCCGGCGACGCGGTGAGCTGGGCGATGGCCGCCAGCAGCGAGTCACCGATGGCGTACGGGGTCCCCGCCGCCGGCACGCTGCCCCACGCCGGGGCGATGGTCAGCGTGTGCTTGTCGCTGCTGACAGCGGTGACCTGGACACCGGCGCTGCCCACCAGCACCGTACGTCCCTCGTACCCGGTGAAGTCACGGCCGGCGTCGGTCAGGGTGTCGGTCCCGTACGGCGCGGTCGGAGTGCCCTGCTCGACGCCGGAGAGGATGTCGTGCACCGACTTGCCGATCAGCGGGATCGGCTTGTCCAGAGCGGTGCTGCCCGAGCCACCGGCGTGCAGTGCCGTGTCCAGCTGGCCGAGGCCCTGGAGCACCGCACCGAGCAGCTTGGTCGGGTCGTCCAGCCGGTTGACGTCGAAGGACAGCAGCTTGCTGAGGTCGGGGGCGGTGAAGCTGAGCGAGCTCGGGTCGGTGACGTTGGACCAGGTCAGCGCGGCGGTCGTCTTTCCGCCGGTGAAGAACGCCGTGGTGCCCGGCACCGTGAGATCGATGCTGCCCGCGGCGCGGCCGTGCACGCTCACGTCCAGCACCGAGGCCGGGTCCGTCTGCAGGTCACCGAAGAAGGCGGCCATCGTGAGGTCGTGGTCGGCGTCGCCGACCGGCTTGGTGGACAGGGACAGGAAGTGCGTGCCGTCGGTCGCCGCGCCGGTGCAGTCCGCCGCGACGCCGGCAGCTGCGGTGCACACGGAGAGGTGACCGCTGAGGTGCACCTGCAGGAACCCCACCTTGGCGGAGGCGTCGACCTGGGTGTCGATCGGCAGGTCCGCACTGACCAGGGACGCGCCGGTGTGCAGCATCACCCGGTCGGCGACGGTCGGCAGCGAGGTGACGACGGAGGCGGTGCCGTCAGCGTTCTTGACGGTCAGCGGCGGGTTCTTGGGGACGCCGGGCCTCAGGTCGAGCACCAGCGGCAGGACCACGTCGTACGAGGGCTTGATGCTGGCCTGGGGGACGGTGGCGTTGACGTTGATCAATCCACTGGTGCCCTTGAGCACGTTCGCGGCCTCGACCACGCCGGTCCTCGGGTCCTGGCCGGCGACCACGTACGCCGTCCCGGCAGCCGGGCGGCCGCCCTTCCACAGCACGGCAGGGGTGGTGCTGAGGTTGGAGAACGGAGCGGCGGAGAGGGTCAGCTTGGTGGCGGTGACCTTGTCGACCACCGCACTCGCCCCTCCGGCGCTGATCTGCCGGCCCGCGAGGTCGGCGGAGAAGGCGTGACCGGGAGTCGTGTCCTGGACGAAGGTGTCGCCGTAGGTCACCGCAGCGCCGGACCCCGACAGCGACGGGCCCTGCACGTCGAGGGGCACCGAGACGCTGGAGTGGCGCGACAGGTGCAGCGTCAGCCGGAGCTTGTGCGTCGTCCCGTCGTACGAGGCATCCGAGGTCCCCAGCGAGATCTGCGCACTGCTCGTCGCGTCGGTATAGCTGTGCAGCTTGTCGGCGAGGTCCTGGATCGAGGTGAACAGCGGCTTGCCGGTGCCCGCGTACTGCGTCGGGTCCGTAGCGCTGGCCCCGGTCGGCGGCTGCTGGACATAGGTGGTGAGGAACCCGGTCAGCGCCTGCTCACCGAGGATGGCGTCGGACACGTTGCCGTGCAGCAGGGGCAGCGCGGTGTCGCGCGCCCGCTCCGCCGTACGGAACGCGACCGCGAGCTGAGCCAGGGCGGCGGCGAGGTCCTTGGTGCCCAGCGTCTGGAACGGCTTGACGGCGTCGAAGGCGCTGGCGTCGAAGGACGCGGTGAGCTTGCCCGAGGACAGGTCGGCCGCGGAGATGCCGACCGTCGCACTGATCCCCGGCAGGCCAGGGATGATCGTGCTGGTCTCGCCGGCGAGGGTCAGCGACCCGGACAGCGACCCGTCGGCGGCGAGCGCCGGGACCGCCAAGCCCCCCGCAGAGCCGGTGGCCGACAGCTCGCCGGGGCCGCCACCGGGCTCGGTGAAGGCGAGCCGGCCGTTGCCGTCAGGGTCGGCGAAGGAGGTCGCGATGCTGCCGCTCAGCCCGAAGCTGCTGGCCGACACGTGCACCCCGAGGATGCCCAGCCCCGCCTTGATGGCACTCCCGCTGGGGATGCCCGCCTGGACGCCCACCGTCAGCGTCGGGACCGCGGTCGTGTGATCGATCCAGAAGTTGCTGCCGTCGTACTCCGCCGTGAAGGTCGCGTGCAGCGTCAGGTCGGCACTCACGCCCTGGGCACTGGTCAGGTCGAAGGCGTGGGCCGGGTCGTGCAGCGCGAGGCCAGTGTCGACCGTGCGCTGCGCCGTCAGGTCGACGGCGACCTTGGTGACGCCCGCCGCGCCGTTGTCCTGCGAGGCGCTGGTCGTGAACGTCCAGGCGCCGGAGCTGCCGTCGAGGCCGTTGAGCCCGCTGACCAGGTCCCCGACGCTGGTCGCCGAGGACCAGGCCTTGCCCGCTGCCTCGTCGGTCAGGCCCTTGAGGTCCAGCCCGGTCGCGGCTCCCACGTCCAAGGTCGTACCGGTCAGGTCGGTGCCGAACGCGCCGGCGTTGCCGAGTCCGCCGAGGTACTGCAGCCACTGGGCCACCCCGGTCGCCAGCGGGGTCGGCGGCCCGGCGGCATGCACCGTCGCCACGTCAACGACGCTGAGGGAACCGAGTATCAAGGCCATCGCGCTGACCGACGACAAGGAATGCACAAGACCGCGACGCAGCTTCACTATGTCCCCACCCATTGGCGGGCATCGGCGAACAGACCACCTCCCCAGGTGGTCTTCGCCTAGCCCTTCCGCGCTGCCACACCGGCCCCGCCGCACCACGGGTCATCCCGGGTGCCGCAATGGTCCTACCACCGGCACCACCCGGGCGCCAGCGGCCTTTCCGGTGGTGACCGTGCCCGGACACGCGGAATGACAGCATTTAGCAGTCTTTGGCCCTTGGCCGGGCGGGGGCGGCCCACCAAGATTTTGCGTGTTCGGCTGCCGCGAGCCCCACGGCTTGACCTTGCGGCGATCCCGCGCTGAGGTCGAGCCATGACGCCGTACGCCCTGTTCGACACTGCCATCGGTCGCTGCGGCCTGGCCTGGGGGCCGGACGGGCTGCTGACCCTGCAGCTGCCGGAGGCGACCGAGGCGCTCACCCGTCAGCGGCTGACCCTGCACCTCGACGATCCCCAGGAAACCGCGCCGCCGCAGCACATCCGGCAAACGATCGACGCCGTCATCGCACTGACCGAGGGCCGGAACATGGACCTGACCCAGGTCCCGCTCGACATGGCCCACGTCAGCGCGTACAACCGGCGCTTGTACGAGGCGATCCGGGCGATCCCGCCCGGCGCCACCAGGACCTACGGTCAGATCGCGGAGGACCTCGGCGAGCCAGGCGCCGCCAGGGCCGTCGGCCGGGCGATGGGTCAGAACCCCTGGCCCATCATCGTTCCGTGCCACCGCGTGGTCGCGGCCGGCGGCAAGACCGGCGGGTTCTCGGCCCACGGTGGCGTCGACACCAAGCTGCGACTCCTCGCCATCGAGCAGGCGCACCGCAGCACCGAAGGGGCGCTGTTCTAGCGACCTGCCGAGGCAGAGGCCGACCTGTTCATCTTGGTGAGGCACCATGTCCTGATGACCGACGTACACACGGAGATCGAGCAGAAGTTCGACGTCGACCCGTCGTACATCCTGCCTGCGCTGGACACCGCCATCCCGGGGGCCAACGACGTCGAGACCGCCGTCAGCGAGATGGAGGCGACCTACTTCGACACCGCCGACCTGAGGCTGGCCAGGCGCAAGGTCACCCTGCGCCGCCGGACCGGCGGCAGCGACCAGGGCTGGCACCTCAAGCTGCCAGTCGGCAGGGGTGAACGCACCGAGTTCCACGAGCCGTGGACCGAGGAGCTGTCGGTGCCGGATCCGCTGAGCCGACTGGTCGCCGCGACCACCAGGGGCGCCGAGCTCGTCCCGGTCGCGAGGCTGACCACCACCCGTACGGCACACCGGCTACGCGGCGGTGACGGGCTGACCCTGCTCGAGGTCGCCGACGACACGGTGACCGGCGAGAAGCTCGGCGACGACGGGCAGGTCAGCGCCTGGCGCGAGATCGAAGCCGAGCTCGTCGGTGGTGACCGCGGCCAGCTCGCCCTGGTGGCCAAGGTGATCCTCAAGGCCGGCGCCGAGGAGTCTGCCTCCGGGTCCAAGCTGGCCCGGACTCTCGGCGTCAGCGGCAGGACGGACAAGGTCGACCTCACCGGCAAGAAGACCACCGCGGGCGAGCTCCTCATCGCCTACCTGCACAAGCAGCGCAATGCCCTGCTGTCAACGGATCCCGCCGTCCGGCTGGACCGGCCCGAGGCCGTGCACAAGATGCGGGTTGCCAGCCGCCGGCTGCGCAGTGCGCTGAAGACGTTCGACCCGCTGTTCACCGGCGAGGCGCACCTCGCCCTCGAGGAGGGGCTCGGCCGGCTCGCGGACGTGCTCGGCCAGGAACGGGACGCCGAGGTGCTGATGGCCCGGATGCAGGCGGCGCTGGACGCGCTGCACGTCGAGCTGGTGATGGGCTCGGTACGCCACGACGTCGCGAGCTGGATGGGTGACACGTACTTCGCGGCCAAGCGGGCGGCCCGCGACTACCTCGACAGCGCCGACTACGTCGAGCTGCTGGACCAGCTCGAGCGGTTTCTGATCGACCCGCCGCTGTCCGGGCGAGCCGCCAGGCCGGCCCGTACGGAGGCCGCCGCCCTCGTCGACAAGAGCATCACCAAGGTCCGGCGCAAGGGCCAGGCTGCGCTCGCCACGGAGGCCGGTGAACCGCGAGACCTCGCCCTGCACGACGCGCGCCGCGGCGCCAAGCGCGCGCGATACGCCGCAGATGTCTACGCCCTGCACGCCGCCAAGCCGGCACAAGCCGTCAGCCTGCACATGGAGCAGCTGCAGGAGACCCTCGGTGAGCGGCACGACGGCGCGGTGACGGCCGTGCTGCTGAGGGACTTCGCGGCGCGTACGGGTGCCAACGGTGGCAACGGCTTCACGTACGGGTTCCTGCTCGCGCGCGAGGAGGCTCGCGGCCAGGACGCCGAGCGCGCGTTCGCCGGGGCGCTCAAGCGGGTCAGGCTGCTGGGCCGATAGACCGCGGCCTCAGACGGACCTCGTGCCCGTACGACGTCTGGAATGCTTGTCCGGCAAGGGAAACACGCACGGTCAGGGTCAGGGACCGTGCGTCGGGCGTTGCGACCTCGCAACGCAATGTGTTGACCGTCGCGGGACTCAGGGCGACGGCATGGCAGCCTCGGATCGCACCAGCACTGGCGCTGACCGTGGCCACGGTTGAGGGACTCCCCGCAGCCAGCCAGACGTGGAGAACCGCCTGGTACGTACGGGAAGTCAGCGTCTTGGGCAGGCCATCGGCCTGACCGAGCACGACAGACGGGATGCTGACGGCGACCTCGGAGCCAGCAGCCGGGACGGAAAGGCTGTCCGCCGAGGATGGGGTCTGCGCAGCGGTGGGCGCGGCGACGGCCCAGGAGCCCGACGACCACAGCGCCAAGCCGACGGCGGCTGCCGCGAGGGGGAGCCCCATCCGGCCCACGACGGCGAACGTTGGCACACGCGACACGAGAGTCCCCGATCCGGCCACCCGGCGCGGTCGCCGGGAGTACGTGAAGAAGATCGTCGCGCCGCCGCCGCCGGTTGATGCCCAGACCGGGCCGCCCACGCAGGTCAGTTCGGACCAGCACGGCCTGGCCACAACGGAAGCCCGCCACCTCATGTTCATCTGACGGTGGCCACGCGGTTTTCTTGGACCGGTAGGAAAAGGGGGTGAATCGGTCAGTTGCGGCATCGCGGGCGCTCTCGGCGAGCCGACTGCGCAAGAGCTTCGGCGACCGGCTCGCCGTGGATGACGTGGGCCTCACGCTGCGCCGGGGCGAGGTCCACGGGCTGCTCGGTCCCAACGGGGCCGGCAAGACGACCGTGCTGCGGATCCTGCTCGGCCTGGTCCGCCCAGACGCCGGCGTGATCGAGGTTGGCGGCGCGCAGGTCCCGTACGGCAGCCCGCGCGGGAGGCACCGGATCGCCGGCTTCGTCGACGCCCCCGCCTTCTATCCCTACCTGACGGCGAGCCGCAACCTCGAGCTGCTCTCGGCCTGGGACGGCCCGCGCAGCAGTGCCCGGGTCGAGGAGCTGCTCGCGCTCGTCGGGCTCGCCGACCGGGCGCAGAGCAAGGTGCGGGGCTTCTCCACCGGCATGCGCCAGCGCCTCGGCCTCGCGGCGGCCCTGATCAGCGAGCCGGACCTGCTCGTCGTCGACGAACCGACCTCAGGGCTGGACCCCGCCGGTGTACGGGACCTGCACACGCTGCTGCTCACGGTCGCGGCGACCGGGCCGAGCATCCTGCTCAGCAGCCACGACCTCGACGAGGTGGAGCGGCTCTGCTCCGACGTCACCGTGCTCCGTACCGGCCGGGTGGTCTACAGCGGCTCGCTCGACGACCTGCGGGCACAGGCCGGGGCCCGCGTGTGGACGCTGCAGACCAGCGACAACGACCGGGCGGTGCTGGCCGTGTCGACGCACCCCGGCGTGACGGTCACGGTGGGAGCGCTCAGCACCTTGAAGGTGACGGCCGATTCCGACGCCATGGACGGCTATGTCAGGGGCCTCGCCGCCTACGGGGTCGCCGTCCGCGAGCTGCTGAGGGACCAGCTGCCGTTCGAGTCGCTGTACTTCCAGCTCACCGAGGAGCCGGCCCACCAGCGGACCGAGCAGGTGTCGACGTGACGGTGACGCTCGAGCAGCCGGTCGAGACCGGCTCCCCCGGCCTCTGGGTGGCCTACCAGTGGGAGCTGGAGAAGCTTTCCGCACAGGCGCGCACCCGGCTGGTCGCCGCAATCTGCCTGCTCGCCCCGCTCCTGTTCGCCGCCGGGCTGCAGCTGTCCTCGACCGTCCCGGCGGACACGTTGTTCGGACGCTGGGTCGGTGACTCGGGCTACGCGATTCCCCTGGTGGTGCTGGGTTTTGCCGGCTCCTGGGGGTTCCCGCTGGTCGTCTGCCTGGTGGCCGGCGACATCTTCGCCGCCGAGGACCAGTACCAGACCTGGACTGCGATCCTCACCCGCTCGGTCAGCAGGCGCGACGTTTTCACCGGCAAGGTGCTGGCCGCCATGACGTACGCGGTCTGCGCGCTGACGCTGCTCTGCCTCAGCAGCCTGGCCGGAGGCCTGGCGCTCATCGGCCACCAGCAGATCGTCGGGTTGTCGGGGAACACCGTCCCCGCGGGACATGCCCTCGCGCTGGTGCTGGTCAGCTGGCTGGTCGCGGCGCCGTCGGTGCTGGCCTTCGCCGCATTCGGCGTGCTGGTCTCCATCGCCACCCGCAACGGGCTCGCCGGGGTGATCGTCCCGACGGTCGTGGGCCTCGCCCTCCAGCTGTTGCTGCTCGTCGGCGGCATCGGCCCGGTGCGGCAGCTGCTGCCGAACGCGGGATTTGTGGCCTGGCACGGCATGTGGGCCAGCCCGACGTTCCAGCAGCCGATCATCAAGGGCACCCTTGCGGCGGTCGTCTATGCGGCGATGTGCCTCGCCATCGGCTGGCGGCTGTTCCGGCGGCGAGACGTGACAGCGGCATGACGCGCCGGCCGCTCACCGCGATCGTCGTCGCCACAGCGCTTCTCGGTACCGGGTGCTCATCCGGTGACATCACCGCCCCATCGTTGCAGGCATCGGTGGGTTCCGCGTACCAGCGGCTCTACCTCCTCCAGCAACAGGAGCTCGGCCACCAGGTGTCTCCTCGTCCCGACAGCACGGCCCACTGCTCCCGGAGTGGCTCGACCGCGCACAGCGGGCCCGGCAGCTGGACCTGCACCGTGCATTTCCCGTATCCGGACGGGCACATCGTCCCACTGACCTTCGACGTCGAGGTGCAGCCCATCGGCTGCTACAGCGCGAGCGGCCCACCGGCGGTCGTCGGACAGCTCGAGCTCAACACGCCCAGCGGCAGCAAGGTCACCAATCCGCTGTACGCGTTCGACGGCTGCTTCGACGCAGGGTAAGGCCCAGAAGCCTTGCAGGTAAGGGAAAGTAGCGAGTCTCCATCCCTTGTTCACCGTACGGCCAATTCTAAGAGCCGGATCGGCCCTAGCGTCACCAACGGTCCGCAGTGACCGCCAATGTCGGCCGCAACAGGAGGCTCCCATGACCCGCAGAATCCACGATCCACAACCGGCCAAGCGCAAGGTACGAGGAGCAACGGTCGCCGCCACCGCCTTCGCGGTCGCCGTCGTGTCGACGGGTGTCGCCACCGCCGCCGGCGCCGGCGCGTTCGGCACGTTCGGCACCGAGCAGGTCGGCCACGAGGATGCCCTGGGCAAGCTGCTGCCGGGAAACCAGCGGATCACTCCGCTCGGCAAGCGCAGCCTGATCAGCAACGGCCGGCTGCTCTCGAGCACCCTGAGCCCCAACGGCAAGACGGTGGCGGCACTGAGCTGGCAGAACTTCGCCGGGTTCCTGAGCCTTTTCGACGCCTCCACCGGCAAGCTGATCCAGCAGGTGGGGTCCGGCGACGCGCCGATCGGTGACACCACGGTCGCGGCCGACGGCCCGTACTACTCCCCGGACGGCAAGACGCTGTGGGTCTCGCAGACCTCGGACATCCTGCGTTACGCGGTCAACGCCGATGGCACGCTCGCGCCGAACCCGATCAAGATCCCGCTGCTCGACACCACCGTCGGTCCGTACCTCCCCTCGGGGATGTGGGAGACGCCGGACCAGAAGACCGTGTACGTGGCCCTGAACGGCGCCAACACCCTTGGCGTGATCGACGTGACCAGCCACTCCCTGGTCAAGCAGATCCCGGTCGGCATCGCACCGCGTCAGGTGGCCTGGGCTGCCGGCAAGCTGTTCGTCTCCAATGAGGGCGGCCGCCCCACCAAGCCCGGTGACGACACCAACCTCACCAACAACACCCCCGTGGTGGCCGACAAGGTGACCGGCGCAGCGGTGAGTGGCACGGTCTCGGTCGTGGACCCGGTGACCGGCACGGAGACCAGCACGATCAAGGTCGGTCTGCAGCCGACCGCTCTCAAGGTCGCCGGGCGCGCGCTGTTCGTGGCGAACTCCAACAGCGACGACGTGTCGGTCATCGACACGACGAGCAACGTGGTCAGGCAGACGTTCAACGTGACGCCGCTGCCTGGCTCGACCGTCGGCAGCAACCCGAACGCGATCGAGGTCGCCGGCAGCACGGTGTGGGTCAGCATCGGCCGGGACAACGCGCTCGCGGTCTACCACTACAACGGGATCAGCTCACCGATCCAGTACAAGGGCCTCATCCCGACCGACTGGTATCCCGTCAACGTGCAGCTGAACAGCAGGACCGGCCGGATCGTCGTGACCAACGACAAGGGCATCGGCTCGCGCGGGCCGCAGACCCCGATCGAGGCGGGCCCCGACGCCAACGTGGTGACCGGCCGGAACACCTACAACGACACCGGCTCGATCACCCAGTTCGCGCCGCCGACCGACGCCGACCTGGCCGGGCTGACCCACCAGGTCTTCCTGAACAACGACTGGCAGAAGCTGATCACCGCCGCCGCAGCGCCCAGCAGCGCGACGCCCGTGGCGATCCCGGCCAAGCTCGGTGACCCGTCCAAGATCAAGCACGTGTTCCTGATCGTCAAGGAGAACCGCACGTTCGACCAGGTGCTCGGCGACATCGGCAAGGGGAACACCGACAACACCCTGGTCCAGTACGGGGCCAGCGTGACGCCCAACCAGCACGCGCTGGCCAACAAGTACGGCGTGTTCGACAACTTCTACGACGAGGGCACCTTGTCGGCCGACGGCCACAACTGGCTGATGCAGGCGGACGCCAACGACTACATCGAGAAGGAGTTCGGCGCCTTCTGGCGGAGCTATCCCGCACAGGGTGGCGACGCGCTCGCGTACCAACGGGACGGCTTCCTCTGGGACGCGGCGCAGCAGGCCGGCAGGACCGCCGCCGCATTCGGCGAGTACGCCAACTTCTTCAACGTTCCGAGCACCGGTGCGCCGACCTGGGCCGACTGGTACAAGGACTCGCAGATCCTCGAGGGCAAGGCCTCCGGGCCGCTGCCGGTGCCGATCGACAAGTACAAGACCTACTCGGACATCAACTCGCTCAACGCCATCCTCGACCCGAACTACCCGAAGTTCGACACCGACGTGCCTGACCAGTACCGGGTCGACATCTGGCAGCAGGCGTTCGCCAAGGCGGAGAAGACCAACACTCTGGCCAACCTCAACCTGCTCTGGCTGCCGGACGACCACACCGCCGGCACGTCGGGCACCGACCCGTACCCGACCGCGCAGGTCGCCGACAACGACCTCGCGGTGGGCCGGATCGTGGACACCATCACGCACTCGGCCGACTGGAAGGACTCGGCGATCTTCATTCTCGAGGACGACTCCCAGGCCGGCGCCGACCACGTCGACGGTCACCGCGCTCCGCTGTACATCGTGAGCCCGTACGCCAAGACCGGGGTCGTCAACAGCACCTACTACAGCCAGCTGAACGTGGTGAAGACGATCGAGCAGATCCTCGGCATCCCGGCGATGAACCAGGAGGACCGGGCGGCCGAGCCGATGCGCGATGCCTTCAGCGACACTGCCAACCTCAGTACCTTCACCGCGCTGCCCAACCAGATCCCGCTGACCTTCGGGTTGAAGACCACCGGCCCGAGCGCGCCTGCGGTCGCCAAGGCCCAGGCCGAGGTGGCAGCACCCGTGGTGCCTGCTGCCGCGGCAGCGGTCGCCGCCCAGTGGCAGCAGTGGAGCTCGAAGCAGCAGTTCGGCGGTGGCAGGCCGGCGGCCGACGCTGCCAACCCGGCGATGCTCAACCGGCTGGACTGGTACACCACCTCGGGATGGGTCAAGCCCTACCCCGGGGACAGCAAGGTCCTCAGCCCGTACGAGGTCCCGGGCTGGGACAAGCCGGCGGCCGACCTCGGCTAGCCGTCAGACGAACCGCCGAGCACGGACAGCAGTGGCGCCGGACTTCCACCGGCGCCACTGCTGTCGTGTGCGCGGTCCGGCGGCGACGGTTTCACCGCCCGTTAACCTCGGCCACGTAGCCTTGCCTGGTGACGAAGGACCAGTGGACCAGCGAGGTCGCGAGCGACAGCGCCGTCAAGGCGTTGTCCTGTGAGCACGGCGTCCTGCTGCAGGCCTGGTGCTCCGACTGCGATGCCCAGTGGCAGCCCGGCGAGGTGCCGGCTCCCCGTACCGGCAGCTGAGCGGTCAGAGGTCGGGGAAGGACCGGTCCGCGCGCTCGCCGGTCTCCAGGACGTAGGCCGCGGGGCCAACGATCGCCGGGTCGGGCTGGCCGACGATCTCGGCGTCCTTGTCGGTGTAGTCCAGCCGCGAGAGCACGTGGCGCATGGCCTCGATCCGGGCCCGCTTCTTGTCGTTGCTCTTCACCACGGTCCAGGGCGCGTGCGGGGTGTCCGTGTAGTAGAACATCGCCTCCTTGGCCTCGCTGTAGTCGTCCCACTTGTCGAGGGACGCGAGGTCGATCGGGCTGAGCTTCCACTGCCGTACCGGGTCGATCCGCCGGATGATGAACCGGGTCTGCTGCTCCGACCGGGACACCGAGAACCAGAACTTGATCAGGATGATGCCGTCACGGGCGAGCATCTGCTCGAACTGCGGCGTCTGGCGCATGAACTCGCGGTACTGGTCCGCATCGGCGAACCCCATCACGTGCTCGACACCGGCGCGGTTGTACCAGGAGCGGTCGAACAGCACGATCTCGCCGGCTGATGGCAGGTGCGCCGCGTAGCGCTGGAAGTACCACTGGCTGGCCTCGCGCTTGTTCGGCTTCTCCAGCGCCACCACCCTGGTGCCACGCGGATTGAGGTGCTCGGTGAACCGCTTGATGGTGCCGCCCTTGCCCGCCGCGTCGCGACCCTCGAACAGGAGCACCACGCGCTGGCCGGTCTCCTTGACCCACGACTGCATCTTGAGCAGCTCGATCTGGAGCAGCCGCTTGTGCCGCTCGTACTCCGGCCTGGCCATCCGTTCGCCGTACGGGTAGCCCTCACGCCAGGTGTCGAGCACCCGGCCGTCGGGGCCGACCAGCAACGGGTCGTCGAGGTCCTCGGTGTCGGCGAGCAACCGGTAGCCGCGCAGATCGGGGTGCGCCGCGGACGGGGCCGCCGACTTGACGGGCAACGGGTAGGCGGTCATGACGCGCGGCCTGCCCACTCCGGGCGGTACGACACCAGTGGGCAGCGGGAGCGACGGCAGGGCGGGGAGCTCAACGGCCGCGGCAGCTGCGGGGGCCAGGTCAAGGGCACGGTCACGCCTCCTCCAGAGCCGGTCGCGCCAGGGCAGTCCGCCAGAGACGCTGGCCAGCACGACAGCGACGATCGAGACAATCACTGACGTCACTCGGTAGCGCTCCGATGGTTGGGCGAGCAGGCGCCTCGGGTTCCCCCGTGGCGCCCACCACGTGACTACCGCCCGAAGGTGGCCGGGGGGCGACCAGGAGGCGGCCTTGACGTGAACGGCGGTCTCGCTCAACCCTACGACGCCTCGCCGCGCAGGTGAAGCGACGTCTGACATGCTGGTGAGGTGACCGACGAGATCGTCATCGAGGCCGCGACCGACGCTGACGCGGGTGCCCTGCTCGTGGTCCAGCGCTCGGCCTACGTCTCCGAGGCGCAACGGTACGGGGACCCGTTCATCCCGCCACTGATCGAGACCCTCGACGAGGTCTGCGCCGCCATCGGCGCCGGCGGGGTGCTGGTGGCCCGGCTGGGCGCCCGGCTGGTCGGCTCGGTGCGCTGGCGGCTGGAGGACGGCGTCTGCCACGTCGGCCGGCTCTCGGTGGCCGGCGACCTGCAGGGCAGGCAGATCGGCAGCCGGCTGCTGAGCGAGGTGGAGCGCAGGGCCGGCGAGGCCAGGTCGTACACCCTGTTCACCGGCGCCGACAGCCCGGCCAACATCAGGCTCTACGAGCGGCACGGCTACCGGTCGACGCACGTCCAGCGGCTCAACGACAAGGTCAGCTTCGTGCACATGACCAAGTCCGTCGGGGCCTGAGATCAGACCTGCTCCGTCGGCCGGATCAGGATCTCGTTGACGGCCACGTGCCGCGGGCGGGTCACGATGAAGGAGACCGCGTCGGCGATGTCCTCGGCCTGCAGTTGTTCCAGCTCGCCGAACCTGGCCCGGATGCCCTCCAGTACCTCCGGCCGGTTGTGCCCGGCCAGCTCGGTGGCGACAGCGCCCGGTTCGACCATGGACACCCGTACATGGCGCTGGGTCACCTCCTGGCGCAGCGCCTCGTTGAAGCCGGTGACGGCATGCTTGGTGGCGTTGTAGGCGGCGCTGCCGCTGCGCGGGAACCGCCCGGCGACCGAGCTGATGTTGACCAGGTCGGCGACCCGGCGGGGGTCCTGCCCGGCCGACGCGAGCAGGTGCGGCAGTGCCTCGTGGGAGCACCACATCAAGGCCAGCAGGTTGACCTCGACCATCCGCGACCACTCGTCGGTGTCGGCGCCGACTGCCGGCCCGAGCAGCATCAGACCGGCATTGTTGACCAGGGTGTCCAGCCGGCCGAGCTCGGCGACGGTCTGCGCCACCACTCCCCTGGCCTGCGCCTGCTCGGTGATGTCGGCCTCGAGCACCAGCACGGTGCCACCCCCGCCCCGGATCTTGTCGGCGAGGATCTCGAGCCGGTCCCGTCTGCGGGCGGCAACAGCAACGGCTGCGCCCTCGGCCGCGAGGGCGAGAGCCGTGGCCTCGCCGATGCCGGAGCTCGCGCCGGTGACCAGCGCGACCGTGCCTGCCAAGCGTGAGGTCATGCGTTCGACGCTACCCCGACCGGCTGGCGCGAGGACATGGAGCCCGGACGTCACCCGGTTGCCCGCTCAACTCCTTGATCATTTAGCCCGAATGTTCCCTGGCTGTTACCGCCCGGACACAGGTCAGGCCGATTCAGTCGAGGCAGCGGTGACCGACACACACACAGAACGGGACGCATCATGCTCTTTTCTCTTCGGGTCGCCGTGCCGGACCGGCCGGGCGTGCTCGCCACCATCACCGGCCTGATCGCCGCACGGGGAATCGACGTGCGGGCGATCGACGTGCTGGGCGGACGGCTGTCCGAAGCGGTCGACCACCTGCTGCTCGACGGTGAGCCGGACCAGCTCGACGCCCTGCTCGTCGCACTCCGCGCCGTACCCGGGGTGGTCGTGCTCGGCCTGCGCCGTTCCGGCATGACCAAGGACAGCAGCCCCGAGCTGGACCTCATCTCCGCCCTCGCCCGCGAGCCGGGCCGGATCCTCGAGGTGCTCACCGATGCCTGCCCGCGGATCCTGGCAGCCGACTGGGCGCTGGGCTTCGCGAGCGACGACCCTGCGGTACGGGCCCGTACCGCCTGGGCACCCGACGTCACCTGGAGCGGCCGCCAGCCGATGCGCTCGAGCCGGGTCGCGCGCTACGGCTCGTTCAACCTGCCCGATGGCCTCGAGGCCGAGCTGGCCGTCGCCGCCGTGACCGGGGTGGGCGTCGTGCTGGTCGGCCGTACCGAAGGGCCAGCGTTCCACGACGCCGAGATCCTCCGGCTGGACAAGCTGATGAAGACGTTGGAGTCGGTGCTGGTCGCCATCCAGGGCAGCGCCGGGGTGCGGCTGCCGACGCTGACCGCCCGCTGAGGGAGTGCTCCTTGCCGCACGCAAAGCGGCGCCCGGCGGACCGAGAGGTCCACGGGGCGCCGCTTTGAGGACGTACGGGGAAGACGCCGTACGGGGTAGGTCAGCCCATGCCAGGAACGGAGGCCAGGTCGACGTCGTCCTTGCCCGCCTTGATCCCGACGAAGCTGACGACCAGGGACACCACGGCGAACAGCACCGCGACCGCGAAACCGGCACTGGCGCCCTTGGCCAGGACCGCTGAGGCCACGCCCTTCGGGCCGAGCGTCGCCGCGGCACCGGTCTTGATCAGGTGGCTGCTCTCGTTGCGCGCCGCGGTGCCGTAGACCGTCACCAGGACCGACAGACCCAGCGAACCGCCGACCTGCTGCATCACGTTGAGCAGGCTGGACGCGGCCCCGGAGTCCTCGTTGCTGACCTTGGAGACCGCGAGCATGGTCAGCGGCACGAACAGGAATCCCATGCCGAGGGCGAAGACCACCATCGGGCCGAGGATGCCGGTGGTGTAGGTGCTGTGCACGTTGATCCGGGAGAGCCAGGCCAGGCCGCCGGTCGCCATCACGGCGCCGGCCATGAGGAACGGCTTGGGTCCGGTCCTGACCAGGAACCGGGAGCAGAGCGTCGCCGAGATGATGATGCCGGCGCTGACCGGCAGGAACGAGACGCCGGCCTTGATCGGGCTGTAATGGAGAACCTCCTGCACGAACTGGGTCAGGAAGAAGAACATCGAGAACAGCGCAGCCGCCAGGAACAGCATGATCACATAGGTGCTGGCGCGGTTGCGGTGGGCGAACAGGTGCAGCGGGGTGATCGGCTCGGCGGTGCGCCGCTCGATGACGAAGAACGCGGCGAGCAGGATGCCGGCACCGACGAACGAGCCGATCGTGGTCGGCTTGGACCAGCCGTGCTGCGCAGCGTTGATGAAGCCGTAGACGAGCCCGGTCATGCCCACCGTCGAGGTCAGCGCGCCGGCGATGTCGAACTGGCCGGGCCTGCGCTCGGACTCGTTGATGAACAGCGGACCGAGGAAGGCGAGCAGGATGCCGATCGGCACGTTGACGAAGAACACCCAGCGCCAGTCGACCCACGAGGTGAGCGCGCCTCCGGCCAGCAGGCCGATCGCGGCGCCGGAGCCGGACACCGCGGCGAAGACCCCGAAGGCGCGGTTGCGCTCCTCGCCCTCGGCGAAGTTGGTGGTGATCAGGGCAAGTGCCGTTGGCGAGGCCAACGCACCGCCGACGCCCTGCAGGGCGCGGAAGGCGAGCAGCTCGCCGGAGTTCTGCGCCAGTCCACCGAGCAGCGAGGCAAGGGCGAAGAGCAGGATGCCCGCCTGCAGCATGCGGCGCCGGCCCAGGATGTCACCGAGACGGCCGCCGAGCAGCAGCAGGCCACCGAAGGTCAGGGTGTAGGCGTTGAGCACCCAGGACAGCGAGGTCGCCGAGAAGTGCAGGGCCGTCTGGACGTTGGGCAGGGCGATGTTCACGATGGTCGCGTCGAGCACGATCATCAGCTGGGTCCCGGCAAGGACCGCCAACGCCGCGCCGGGGTGATGGCCCCGCTTGGCGGCATCGGCCACCGGGACAGTGCTGGTAGCCGCTGTCGTTGTCATGGGGAGATCTCCATCCGTCTAAGGAACGCTTCCGTTCACTAACCAAGAACGGTACACTGGCGGGGATAAGAAACGCAACCGTTCACTAGAAGTTCACCGGAGAGGACGCCGTGGAACGGCATGGGTAAAGCTGCCCTGCGCGGCGTCGTGCGCGCGGTGAAGGGAAAGTCGCTGCGGGGCGACCCGGACGAGGTCCTCGCCAGCACCCGCCGCCGTGGCCAGGACCTCGAGACCGCGATCCTCGATGCGGCGGTGGGGATCATCGCCTGCGGCGGCATGGCAGCCCTCACGATGGAGGGCGTGGCGGCCGCCGCCCACACCGGCAAGGCCTCGGTGTACCGCCGCTGGCCGTCCAAGGAAGACCTGCTCGTCGATGCGATGAGCCACGCGCTGCCGCCACTGGAGGTGGTGCCGGACACCGGCTCGGTGCGGGAGGACCTGCTGGCTCTGCTGCGGATCATGCTCGGGTTGATCAACTCACCCGGTGGCTGCGCACTCCAGGCCTTCATGTTCGACAACTCGGCCGACAAGCATCTGATCGCGGTGGTCAAGAAGCGGGTGATGGAGCCGCGCCAGCAGATGTTCGTCGATGTGCTGGCCCGTGGCAGGGACCGGGGCGAGGTGCGGCCGGACGCGGTCGACCCGCGTACGGCCGAGGTCGGCCCTGCGCTGATCGTGCACCAGTACCTCATGCACGGACCCCCGGTCCCGGATGCCTTCGTGGTGGAGCTGGTCGACAACGTGCTGCTGCCGCTGCTGCGTCCCTGACACTCTCGGACGCTAGAGCGAGGCACCGACAAAAACTGGTTCCGGGTGCAGCATCACGCCGAACCGGTCGTGCACGCCAGCTCTTATCACCCGTGCCAAGGCCAGCAGCTCGGCCGTTGTTCCGCCACCCCGGTTGACGAGCGCGAGCGTGTGCCGCGACGAGATGCCGACCCGGCCGTCACCCCAGCCCTTGCCGAACCCGGCCTGCTCGATCAGCCACGCCGCCGGCACCTTGCGCCCTTCGCCGGCCTCGTACGACGGCAGCTCGAGACCTGCCTGGACGCACGCGTCGGCGTACTCGGCGGCCGTCAGGACCGGGTTGGTGAAGAACGAGCCGGCGCTGCGCGAGTCCGGGTCGGCCGGGTCGATCAGCATCCCCTTGGCCCTGCGCAGCTCGAGCACGGCCTGCCGGACGTCGCGGAGGCCGGCCCGCTCACCCACCTCGACCTCGAGGGCGCGCGCCAGCTCGACGTACCGGATCGGCTCGGACATCCCGCCGCGGTCGCGCAGCCGGAAGGTCGCCTCGAGCACGACGTACCGTCCCTGCCCGCGAAAGACGCTGGTCCGGTAGCCGAGCCCGCAGTCGGCCGCAGGAACCTCGCGCAGCTGACCGCTCATCCGATCCATGACCGACACCGAGACGAGCGTGTCGGAGACCTCCTGGCCGTACGCGCCGACGTTCTGGATCGGCGTCGCGCCGGCGCTGCCGGGAATGCCGGAGAGAGCCTCGAGCCCCGCCAGCCCCCGGCCGACGGTCTCCGCCACCACGGCGTCCCAGGGGGCACCGGCGTCGACCCGTACGACGGTGTCCTCGACGTCGAGACCGTGCGACCCGATCTGCACCACCGTGCCGGGGAAGCCTGCGTCCGCGACGACGACGTTGCTGCCGCCGCCCAGCAGCAGGACCTGCTCACCGGAGGTGTCGCACTGCCGCAGTGCGGCCACCAGCTCCTCCGTGGAACCGGCGCGCACCAGCCGCTTGGCCGGGCCGCCGAGGCCGAGGGTGGTGAGGGAGGAGAGCAGCACGGTCACGTCGTCAGCCTAGAGGGCGTGCCGGCGTACCCACTCGTACATCGCCACGCCGGATGCCACACCGGCGTTGATGGACCTGGTCGAGCCGAACTGCTTGAGGTGCAGCACATCTCGTACGGCATCGCGCGCGCCGGCCGAGAGCCCGGGACCCTCCTGGCCGAACAGCAGCAGACAACGGCGAGGCAGGTCGTACTCGTCGATCGGCAGGGAGCCGGGCAGGTTGTCCACGCCGAGCAGCACGAGGTCGCGCTGCTTTGCCCACCCAGCAAGGGATTCCACGTCCGGGTGGTAGAGCACGTGCTGATAGCGGTCGGTCACCATCGCGCCGCGCCGGTTCCACCGCCGACGGCCCACGACGTGCACGGCCTCGGCGAGGAAAGCGTTGGCGTTGCGGACAACCGTGCCGATGTTGAGGTCGTGCTCCCAGTTCTCGATCGCCACGTGGTACGGGTGCCTGCGGCCGTCGAGATCGGCGACGATCGCCTCGTGCCGCCAGTAGCGATAGCCATCGACGACGTTGCGCCGGTCGCCTTCGGCCAGCAGCTCGGGGTCGAGCCGCTCGTCGTCGGGCCACGGGCCCTCGTACGGGCCGACGCCGACGGGTTGGTCCGCTGGGAAAGACATGCCGCTGACCGTACGCGATGATGACAACGTGCCGACCTACCCGCCGACCTCCGCCAACCCGCCGTCCACGACGGTGATGAGGCAGGAGTGGCGAAGGCTGACGTTCCTGCACTGGCCGTACGAGCCGGCGGTGGTGCAACGGCTGCTGCCCCCGGGGCTGACCGTCGAGACCTACGACGGGACGGCGTGGGTGGCCCTGGTCCCGTTCGAGATGGTGGCCAAGGCGCCGGTGGGTCCTGAGCTGCCGTGGGCGTCGCGCTTCTGGGAGACCAACGTGCGCACCTACGTGACCGGCCCCGACGGCCGTACCGGCGTCTGGTTCCTCTCCCTGGACGCCTCGCGGTTCGGCGCGGTTGCCGCCGCCCGGCTCGCCTACTCGCTGCCCTACTACTGGTCGCGGATGCGGCTGGTGGCCACCGACGAGGGCAGGGACATCCTGTACGTGACCGAGCGGCGCTGGCCCAGGCCTGCGGGGCGCTCGGTGGTCCAGGTCCGGGTGGGCGAGCCCTACGCGGCGGCCGAGCTGACCCAGCGCGACCACTACCTCACGGCCAGGTTCGCGCTCTGGGCCCGGACCCGGCGCGGGCTGAGGTGGACCCCGGCCGACCACACGCCCTGGCCGCTGCACCGGGCAGAGCTGTTGCGCCTCGACGACACCCTGGTCACTGCTGCCGGCCTGCCCGCACCGCAGGGCGAGCCGGTGCTGCACCACTCCGCAGGGGTGGCCGTGCGCATCGGTCGCGACCGACCCTCCGGACTGCCTCCGGGGGGCTTGGCACTCGGCCAGGGCGAGTGCTAAAACATTGGTGTCGCGCCAAGGCGTGGTCAACACCGAACCACCGCCGCAGCGCGTCCCGCGGGCTGATCCGCCCGTCGGCAACGATCTGGCTGGAGGTGGTTCTGGTGGCAACCCGTTTCGACCCGTTCCGCGACCTCGACCGGCTCGCGGAGCGGCTGATCACCCAGGCAGGCGAGGCCCAGCAGGCGATGCGCGCGCTGCCGGTCGACCTGTTCCGGGCCGGCGACCACTACGCACTGCTGTGTGACCTGCCGGGCGTCGACCCGGGGTCGATCGAGGTCGGGGTGGACGGCCGGACCGTGACGATCCGTGCGCAGCGCACCCCCCGGGGCGGCGACGTCGAGTGGTTGACCCAGGAGCGGCCGTCGGGCACCTACGTGCGGCAGCTCACCCTGGGACCCGCGTTCGACCTCGAGCACATCGACGCGGCCTACAACGACGGCGTGCTCTCCCTGACCTTGCCGGTGGTGGAGGCCGCCAAGCCGCGGGTCATCCCGGTCGCCGTCGGCAGCAAGGGACAGCAGAACACCGAGCAGGTTTCCATCACCAGCTGACAGCAGCGGTGGGGCGGCCGGTGCCGGCCGCCCCACCGAACCCGTACCGGAAGGGGTTCCCATGCGCCTCGCCCCGTCGGACACGGAGATCCTGCGCCGGGAGCTCACCGAGGCGCAGGATCTCCTCACCGCCGGCCAGGAGACCACGGACCCGCTGGACGCGCTGGTCCAGCTGACCTCGAGCCTGGACGTCCTCACCGCGACCCAGCACGAGCTGGTCAACCTCCTGCTCGACAGTGGCGCCACCTGGTCCCAGGTCGCCGATGCCCTGAGCACGAGCAGCGCCGGTGCGCGACGCCGGTTCCCGCGCCGCACCAGCCGCTCGACCGAGGGAGATCCGGGCGATCCGCCGGACTGACCCGGGGCGCTCGCGTAGGCTTCGCCAGGTGCGTCTTGTCATCGCGAAGTGCAGCGTCGACTACATCGGCCGGCTGACCGCGCACCTCCCCACCGCCACCCGGCTGTTGCTGGTCAAGGCGGACGGCAGCGTGTCCATCCACGCCGACGACCGCGCGTACAAGCCGCTCAACTGGATGAGCCCGCCGTGCACGCTCCAGGTCGCCGAAGGCGTCTGGCAGGTGACCAACAAGGCGGGCGAGCAGCTGATCATCACCATCGACGAGGTGATCCACGACACCCAGCACGAGCTCGGCCTGGACCCGGGCCTGGTCAAGGACGGCGTCGAGGCGCACCTGCAGAAGCTCCTCGCCGAGCACATCACCACCCTGGGCGAGGGCTGGCGCTGCGTGACCCGGGAGCACATGACGGCGATCGGGCCGGTCGACATCCTGGCCCGCGACGCGGACGGACGGGCCGTGGCGATCGAGATCAAGCGCCGCGGCGACATCGACGGCGTCGAGCAGCTCACCCGCTACCTGGTCCTGATGAACCGCGACCCGTTGCTGGCTCCGGTACGGGGGATCTTCGCAGCGCAGGAGATCAAGCCGCAGGCGAGGACCCTGGCGGTCGACCGCGGCATCGAGTGCGTGACCCTCGACTACGACGCCCTCCGCGGTCGCGACCCCGCGAATCCCACCCTGTTCTGACCTCCTGATGGCAGCCGAGCCCGAGACCCCGCCGTCCGCGACAGCCGAGCCTGTCGAGGACCGGCCGACGTCCTGGGCCGGTCGGCAGGTCCGGCACTCCACAGTGCTGCGGGTGCTGGGCCGGCGCGGCTTCCGGATGACGGTCGCGATGACGCTGGTCGCGGTGCTCGGCGCGGGCATCGGGCTGACCCTGGGCGGCGCGGTCCACCACCGGGTCGGGCCGGTCGAGACCACGTTCCGGCTCCGGCTGGGCAGCGGTGGCGGCGGCACCAGGGTGAACGTGCCGCCGCTCGGCAACATCACCCTGCGCGACCACCAGGGGCCGCTCAAGCTGAGGATCTCGATCGACCAGGTCGACGTGACCGCGGTCCAGCGACTGATCTCGAGCACGGAGAGCACCGACACGATCGGCAGCTCGCTGGCGACCGACGTACGGTCCGCCCTGATCCAGCTGGCGGTCCGCAGCGTGCTGTCGGCGCTCGGCGGGGCGCTCGTGCTGAGCCTGCTGGTCTTCCGACGGCCCGGACCGGTCGCCTTCGCTGCGGCGACGACCGGGCTGGCGGTGGTGTTCTCCGGTGGCCTGGCCGCCGCCACCTTCCGTACGGCGGCGTTGAGCGAACCACGGTTCTCCGGCCTGCTCGCCAGCGCACCGGCGGCCATCGGCGACGTCCGCGACATCGAGGCCAGGTTCACGGCCTACCGGGCCGAGCTGGCCCGGCTGGTCACCAACGTCTCCAAGCTGTACGACGTCACGTCGACGTTGCCGGCGACCGCACTGCCCTCCAACGACACGACGGCCGTGCTGTGGGTCTCCGACATCCACGACAACCCGGAGGCGTTCTCGGTCATGCAGTCGCTGATCGGACAGTTCAAGATCGCCGCCATCGTCGACTCCGGCGACCTCAGCGACCACGGCCTGGCGGCGGAGAACAGCATCTATCAGCCGATCGCGACCCTCGGGGTCCCGTACATCTATGTGAAGGGCAACCACGACTCCCAGAACAACACCGTCGCGGCCCTGCGCAGGATGAAGAACGTCACCGTGCTCGACGACAACGAGGCCACCATCGCCGGGCTGCGCTTCGCCGGCATCGGGGACCCGCGCTTCACGCCGAACAAGACCGCCCAGCCGAGCAGCAGCGGCGAGACCCAGCTGCTCGCCACGTTCGGCCAGCGGCTGGCCGCAACGGTGACCGCGACGAAGGCCGACGTGGCCGTGATCCACGACCCGGCGATGTCGGGGCCGCTGTTCGGTCAGGTCCCCCTGGTGCTGGCCGGGCACCTGCACCATCGGGACGTCCAGGCGAGCAACGGGACGCTGATGCTGACGCAGGGCTCCACCGGGGGGGCCGGTCTGCGGGGTCTCGAGGGGGCGGACCCGCTGCCGCTGGATGCGTCCGTCCTGTACTTCGACACGGGCACGCACAAGCTCATCGCGTACGACGACGTGACCGTGGGAGGGCTCGGGCTGGCGTCGGTCCAGATCCAGCGGCACGCGGTGACCAGCGTGATCAAGGGCGGCACCAACCCGGTCCCGCCGAGCGCGTCGGCCACGCCCTCCGCCGTGCCGTCCACCGGGGCCACGACGGGCGCGGCGCCGAGCTCGCCCGGACCCTCCGTACCGAAGTAGTTTTGGCGGGGGCCACGTTGTCCCCTATGCTGACCGTTGTCTCCGACGGCAGACGCCGGGGCTGGTGCGGGCCACCCGCCTCATCGCCCTCATCGTCTAGTGGCCCAGGACACCGCCCTTTCAAGGCGGCAGCACGGGTTCGAATCCCGTTGGGGGCACGGTTCCATCCCGCTTCGGCGGGCGCAAGGTCCTGTGGAGCAGCACGGAGTGCTCGCCGCCCTGTCAAGGCGGAGGTCGCGGGTTCAAATCCCGTCAGGACCGCTGGCGTCGGCCATCTCCTCCGGCCGATTTCGACGCCCGGCCAGGTAGCTCAGTCGGTACGAGCGCCCGCCTGAAAAGCGGGAGGTCGGCGGTTCGACCCCGCCCCTGGCCACATCACCCACCGCACCATCACCCATCGCCTCCGGCGGTGGGTTTTTCTTCCTCCGCCGGCACCACCCACGGTCCGCGATCACCTGGCCCGGGACAATGGTCTCCTCGGCGACGCGTGGAGGGGCGGGTGGCGTGACCGGTCGGCACTGGTGGGGCAGCAGGCGTTCGACCCTGATCTGGCTGTTGCTGGCCGCCACGACCTGCTTCGCCCTGATCGTCGCGCTGGACCTGCTCTTCGTCCACACTGTGCGCGGCCAGTGGGTCGACGACGCCTCCCTGCGTGGCACGACCATCGGCCGGGCGCACATCATCGACCCGGTCAACAGCGTCCTGAACATCGTCTCGGTGACCGCTCTGGGTCTGGCGACCATCACCGTGGGCGCCGTCGCCTTCCTGCGCCGGCGGCCGATCCTGGCGCTGCTCACCATGCTGCTGGTCGTCGGCAGCAACCTCACCACCGAGGTCCTCAAGCACCTGGTCCTCACCCGGCCGCTGTTCGACCCGGCCGACCCGCTGCCGTTCAACACGCTGCCCAGCGGCCACACCACCGTTGCGCTCTCGGTCGGGGTCGCCTTCACCCTCGTCGCTGCCACCCGGTGGCGGCTGCCGGTGGCCGTTCTCGGTGCGGTGTACGGGGGCACGACCGGCGTCGCCACGATGTCCGCAGGCTGGCACCGGCCCAGCGACGCGGTGGCGGCCTGCCTGGTCGTGGCTGGGTGGACCGCGCTGGTGGGGGCGATCGCCGTACGGCTGCGGCACGTCGACAACCAGCCGACGGACGAGACGGCCTACCTGGTCGGCCGTACGGCATTCGTGGTGCTCGCGGCCGCCCTGCTGGCAGCGGGCACGGCGGCCCTGGTCGCCACCGCGTTCACGATCCACGCGCCCTCGAGCCGGCCGCGGCTGTTCCTGGCCTATGCCGGGGGCGCGTCGTCGGTCGCCGGGGCAGCGCTGGCCACCAGGACCGTCCTGCTCGTCGTGGCCCGCCGCGTGGGGACCGACGAGCTGGACTCCCCAGGCCGCGCGCGGTCCTGAAGACGCCCAGATGTTCACCTGCCACGCCTTGCGGTGGGCCGGGCCGGGGTGTGGGCTGGCAGCATGAACGACGCCCTGAACGTGACGTTCCTGCGTGACCGGAGGCATGGCGGGCCGGCCGGGCAGGCCGCAGCGGTCGCCGACGGGCTGGCCGCTTTCGTGGCGGCGGCGACCAGCTCCGTCGACATCGCGATCTACGACTTCCGGCTCAGCGACCCCGCCCTGGTCGCCCCGGTGATCGGCTCGCTGACCGCGGCCGCCGACCGCGGGGTGACCGTACGCATCGGCTACGACGCCGGCAAGCCCGCGGTGGCCACCGCCCGGACGTTCGCCGCGTTGCAGGCCGACCCGGCCCCGCCCGGCACCGGTGACTTCCTGACCAGCCAGCTCGACGGCACCAAGGTGACCCTCCAGCCGATCAAGGCCGGCGGCCAGCTGATGCACAGCAAGTACGTCGTCCGCGACCCGGCGAGTGCCCGGGCGGCGGTCTGGACCGGATCAGCGAACTTCACCGACGATGCGTGGAGCCGGCAGGAAAACAACATCATCACGATCGCCAACCACACCATGGCGGCCTCGTACCGCAAGGACTTCGAGGAGATGTGGGCCAGCGGCACGATCACCGGTGCCGGCAGGGATGACATCGGCCGCACGCGGATCGGCGGGCACAGCGTCGGCTGGGACTTCTGCCCCGGCGACGGCCCGGCCGTGAACCTGGCGCTCGCCGCCCGGGTCAGGGCGGCCAGGAACCGGCTGGTCGTCGCTGCGATGGTGCTGACCTCGCACGAGGTGCTCGGGGCGCTTGCCGCTGCGGTGGACCGCGGCGTGCCGCTGACCGGGATCTACGACTCCGGGCAGATGGACCCGATCGTCAAGCAGTGGCGGCTCAACCCGAAGGACGCCGCCGTGGTCGCCGACTGGGAGAAGGTGTCCGCCCGGCTGACGCACAAGCGCTCGCTGCCGTACTCGCCGACGGGCACGCACAACTTCATGCACCTCAAGGTCCTGCTCTCCGACGACGTGCTCACCACCGGCAGCTACAACTTCTCCGCCAACGCAGAGCACAACGCCGAGAACCAGCTGCACGTCTCCGACCCCGCGACCGTCAGCGCGTACGCGGACTACCTGGACACGGTGATCGCCGCGTATCCACAGCCTGTGATGTGACTGTGGGACGGCTCCCGGCTGCGGGATTTGTCCCGAGTCGGGTTAGGGTCGTTCAGCCGCACTTCCCCTTTCGAAAGCCTGAGGTCGCCTCGTGCGCCGTTCCCCGCTCGTGCTCGCCGGTTCCGTCGCGCTCACGCTGGCCCTCTCGGCCTGCGCGAATGGCAGCACGTCATCCACCGCCGCCTCGGCGACGCCGACCACGGGTGCCGCCGCCACGAGCGCGGCCCCCACGTCAGGTGCGGCTCCGGCGACCTCCCCCGCCGCGCCCAGCGCCTCGGCTGCCACCACCGGCCCGGCACTGCCGGCGGGCACCGCGCTGCCGACCGCGACCGGAGCGTACGGGGTCAAGCCGACCCTCACGTTCCCCACCAAGACCGGGGCGCCGACCAAGCTGGCGACCAAGATCCTGGTCCAGGGGACCGGACCGGTCGTGGCCAAGAACGATCTGCTCGTGGCCGACTACCTCGGCCAGATCTGGGGCGGCAAGGTCTTCGACAACTCCTACGACCGCAAGGCCCCGACCGGTTTCACGATCGGCGCCGGCAAGGTCATCCCCGGCTGGGACAAGACCCTGGTCGGGCTCAAGGCCGGCACCCGGGTGCTGGTCTCCATCCCGCCGGCTGACGGCTACGGCGCGACCGGCCAGTCTGCGGCCGGCATCAAGGGCACCGACACCCTCGTCTTCGTGGTCGACGTGATCGCGTCGTACAACAAGACCGCCGGCGCCGACCCCAAGGCCGTCCCGCAGACCCAGCCGGCCACCAGCCCGCAGATCAGCGGCCCGCTCACCGGCGCCCCCACGATCAAGATCCCGGCCGGAGCGCCTGAGCCGACCAAGGCGGCAGCGACCGTGGTCGACAAGGGCACCGGCAAGGCGGTGACAACGGGCACGATCGTCGTCCAGTACGACGTCGTCTCGTGGACCGGGCAGGCCGTCGACTCGACCTGGACCAACGGCTCGCCCGCGGCGTTCCCCATCGGCGGCAGCCAGCCGACCGTCTTCGACAACCTCAAGGGGATGCCGATCGGCAGCCGGGTGCTGCTGGTCATCCCCAAGAGCAGCAGCCAGACCTCGGCCAGCGCCAGCCCGACCACGACACCGTCCGTCGCGGTCGTCGTGGACATCGTGGCCGAGGTGGCGAGCGCCAAGGCCTGATCGGGCTCTGATCGGTCTAGGACGCCGGGAGCACGCCGTCGGCGATGGCTTGGACGACCGCAGCGTGGTCGGCGGCGTTCTGGTCGCCGTACCGCCGGGCGAACTCCGCGACGGCCTTGTCGAAGCCTTGGCCCTTGCCGAGATAGCCGCCGATCAGGGCCGCGTCCCCCGTACGGGAGTGGGCGCGGGCGAGCACCCAGGCACAGAGGCCGGCGTAGCGGGTCAGCGTCGCCAGGTCCATCCGTGACGGGTCCGACGAGCCCTTGACGTCCCACAGCTGGCGGACGTAGCAGGCAAGCCCGCTGCCCGGCGCTGTCCCGTAGCCGAGGAAGGCGTCGGTGCCGGTCTGGATCATCCGCTGCCCGGCGACGACCCGCTTGCCGTGGTGCCCGACCGCCGAACGGCCGAGGTAGGACTCGAGCACCGACGGCCCGGCCTGCTTGATCTGCAGGAACAGCGGGTCGCCGGGTGGGTGGCGTGGACCCTCCAGAAGCCCTATCCAGCAACGGGTTCCGACACTGCTGATGCCGACCTTGCGCGCGACGTCCATGAGCGTGAACTTCGCGAACAGTGCCCGATGCTCCTCGGACAGTGACCGCCGATAGCTGTCGATGGTGCCGACAACCTCGTCCAGGTCGGCACCGGTCCCGCGCAACGGTACGAGGATCGGCGGGTCCTCGATGAAGCGCCGATGACCGTCCACCACGGCGGTCAGCTTGTTGGGGGCGCCGAGATGGTTCTTGCGCCGGGCCCGGTCCGCATAGCTCGGGTCGCGGAGCATCGAGGCCCGCGCCGACTTGGGCATCACGCCGACCAGGTCGGCCACGCTGATGCGCGCGTGCCAGATGTCGAGCGCGCGCCAGCCCGCGAACTCGCCGACCTTGCGCCGGTAGACCCCCACGACGCCGGCGACGATCTCGGCCCGCGCCCTGGTCGTCACGTTCTTGCCACGGAGCACGACCTCGACGCTGGCGGCGAGGCGTTTGAGGTCCCACTCGTACGGCGCCGGCAACGTCTCGTCGAAGTCGTTGAGGTCGAAGACGACGTTGCGCTCCGGCGTGGCAAAGATGCCGAAGTTGCCCAGATGAGCGTCACCGCAGGCCTGTACGCGTACGCCGATGTTCGGCGTATGCGCCAGGTCCGCGGCCATCATCCCGGCTGAACCGCGGAGGTAGGCCGACGGGCTGGCCGCTATCCGGGCGTTGCGCAGCCGCAGCAGGTCGACCGACGGTGAGTCCTCGGCACCGACCAGCAGCTTGACCGGGTCGGGCCGGTCCGGGGCCGGGCTCCAGTCGGCGTGCGACGACCTCGGGACCGCGTGGCGCAGGGCGCGGGCAGCCTCCGCGTCGTTCGCTCGCTTGGTGGCAGACGCCATGGAGGCACGGTACAACTTGCCCGTACGATCGACCCATGTCCGTCACCCCAGGGCTGCTCGCCCAGACCGCGGCAGCAACGCAGTCGACGCTGGCGCCGTTCGCCGGTGCCGACTGGCAGGTTCGTGCCGGAGACCTCGACTGGTCCTGCTGGCAGACCGGCGTGCACCTGGCCGACGACTACTTCTCCTATGCCTGCCAGGTGCAGGGGCAGCCGCCCGAGAGTTACGTGCCGATCGAGGTGTCCGTTCCGGCCGAGGCGGGCGCTGCCGGACTACTGGCGGCGATCTCCGTCTGCGCAGGGCTTCTGGGGGCGGCGGCCACCCTCGCCGATCCCGCGGCGCGGGCGTTTCACCCCGACGGCAACTCCGACCCGTACGGCTTCGTCGCCATGGGGATGGTCGAGGGACTGGTGCACACCTACGACATCGCGCGCGGTCTTGGCAGCGACTGGCGGCCGCCCGCCGAGCTGTGCGTGCCCGTACTCCAGCGGCTGTTCCCGGATGCTCCGGACGGCGACCCCACGGACGTCCTGCTCTGGTGCACGGGGCGGGCTGCCCTCGGCGACAAGGACCGGCTGGCCCAGTGGCGTTGGTGGTCCGAGGTGCCGGCCTGACCGCGACCGCCTCACCCGCCGCCGGCAACCCACGTAGGGTGAGGCTGATGACTGCGACCGAGGCGACAGCGGGCTCCCGCCGCCGGCTCTGGACACCGGGGTCAGCCGTGTCCGTGGCGCTTTTCGTGCTGCTTGTCGTGCGCAACGCCGGCCGGTTGCGGCACCCGATTCGTGAAGCAGCCGACTTCGCGGCCAACTCGATGCTGATCGACCGCGCCGAGCACCTGGAGCAGCTCACCGGCAACTACTCACGGGTGCATTTCCACCACCCCGGGCCGGCGTTCTTGTACGTCGGGGCGCTGGGGCAGGCCGTGTTCCATCAGCTGTTGCACATCGTGCCTGCCGACTTCAATGGACAGCTGATTGCCTACTTCGCACTGAATGCCTGGCTGGCCGGACTCGTGGTCACCGTGCTGCGCCGGCACATCGACTCGACCCCGGCCTGCATCGCCGCGGTTTCCGTGGTGATGATCTGGCTCGGCCAGCACCTGGCGGTCAGCGTGCCCTGGCCGCC
>JAWWOM010000017.1:0-7808 GCA_033851655.1 Frankiales bacterium | reverse complement strand
CGGACGAGGCGCTCGACCGGGTGCCCCACGAAGTCCAGCATCCGCCGCACGACGTGCTTGCGACCTTCGTGCAGGGTGACCTCGATCATCACCCGCCGGGAGTCCGAGCCGACCAGCTTGAAGTCGTCGACGCGTACTATGCCGTCCTCCAACTCGACCCCAGCACGCAGCCGCCGGCCCACGTCCCTGGCCACCGGACCGGACACCTCGGCCAAGTAGGTCTTCTCCACCTCGTAGGACGGGTGCATCAACCGGTGCGCCAGGTCCCCGTCATTGGTGAGCAACAGCAGGCCCTCGCTGTCGGCGTCCAGACGGCCCACATGGAAGAGCCGCTCGTTGCGGCCCTCGACGATGTCCCCCACACAGGGCCGGCCAAGCTCGTCGGACATCGTGCTCAACATGCCCTGCGGCTTGTTCAGGGCGAAGTAGGCGTGCGTGTCGTTGGTGACGATCCGCATCCCGTCAACCTTGATCACGTCTGTCAGCGGGTCGACCCGCATCCCTTGCTCGGTGACCCGCTTGTCGTTCACCTGGACCCGGCCAGCTTCGATCATGTCCTCGCAGACCCGGCGGCTGCCGACCCCAGCCTGTGCCATGACCTTCTGCAGGCGTGTTCCTTGCTGATCCATCTGTACCGACTCTCAAGTAGAGATTGAGTCTTGACCGTACTCGAACGACTCCAGGTCCGGTAGCAACGGAGCTAGAGCGGGCAGTTCCTCCAGGCTACGAAGGCCGAGCCGTTCCAGGAACAGCTCTGTCGTGCCGTACAGCGTGGCGCTGGACTCGGGGTCGCTCCCCCGCTCGTCGATCAGTCCGCGGGAGAGCAGCGTGCGGATCACCCCGTCGACGTTGACACCACGCACCGCTGCCACACGGCCGCGAGTCACCGGCTGGCGGTAAGCCACAACGGCCAGCGTCTCCAGAGCCGCCTGGGTCATCCGTGCCGTCTGCCCCCGCAGCACGAAACGTTCGACCAGGCCAGCGCACTCCGCCCGGGTGTACAGCCGCCAACCGCCGGCGACCTGGCGGAGGTCGAAGCCTCGGCCCTGGTCGCCGTACTCGCTCGCGAGCCGGCTGAGCTCAGCGCTCACTACGGCCTGAGGTGACCCGGTCAGCTCGGCCAGCAGCATGTCGGTCACCGGCTCGTCAGCGACCAGCAGCAACGACTCGAGCATCATCGAGAGCGGGAGCTCCGGCGTCGGCTCCGCTTCCGCCGTGCGGTCGATGCCCTCGGGCGTCACCCTGGCCGGCCCGGCCTGGTCCGGTGGCTGCTCAGCTGGGTCAGTGTCGCCCGCGGTCATGCACGCTCCTCGTCCTCGGCCGCCGCAGCGGGGAGATCATCGGCTTCGTCGCGCTCAGCCTGGTCCGGGTCGCCGGCATCCGGTTCGTCCCACTCGGCGCCCAGACCGGTGGCCGCGCCACCGTCCGGCTCCTGGTCGCCCCCGGTCCAGCGCACGTGCAGCTCCCCCAGCGGTGTCACCTGGTCGAAGGCCACCTGCGCCTCGCGGTACAGCTCGAGGAGGGCCAGGAACCGGGCGACGATCTCGAGGGTGTTCTCGCAGTCGTGGCACAGCGACCGGAACGAGCCGCCGCCCAGCCGTCGCAGTCGCTCGCTGAGCAGCGCGGCGTGCTCCCGCACGCTCACCATGGGTGCGTGGATGTGATCGATGGCCACCGTAGGGACATCCCGGGGGCGGAAGGTCACGGCAGCCAGGCGGGCGAACTCCTGCGGGCCGATGCCGAGCAGCACCTCGGGCAGTGCGGCGGCGAACTGCGGCTCCAGCGACACTGCTCGGGGATAGCGCTGCCCCTGCTCGGCGAACAGGCCGGCAAAGATCGCCGCGACCTGCTTGTAGGCGCGGTACTGCAGCAGTCGGGCGAAGAGCAGGTCACGGGCCTCGAGCAGGGCCAGGTCCTCCTCGTCCTCGACCTCGCCGGTGGGCAGCAGCCGGGCCGCCTTGAGGTCCAGCAGCGTGGCGGCGACCAGGAGGAACTCGGTCGCCGTGCCGAGCTCCCAGGTTGCGCCCTGCGCCCTGATGAACGCGATGAAGTCGTCGGTCACCTGGTGCAGCGCCACCTCGGTGACGTCCAGCTGGTGCTTGCTGATCAAGCTCAGCAGCAGGTCGAACGGGCCTTCGAAGTTGTCCAGGTGCACCTGGAAGGCGTCGCCGGTGGGGCCTGACTGCGCAACAGGGACGCCCGTTGCGGACGCGGCGACGGCTTCGTCGGTCATGACCGGTGCCGGGGGTGGGGCGGACTGCATGCCACGACGGTAGCGGGTCGGTGCCCGATCACAGCCCGGCGAACAGGACGGCGAGGCCGTGCGCGATGACGTCCGCGAGATAGGCGAACGGCGGCACCAGGCCGCTGCTGATGCGGATGAGGCCGACCAGCAGGATGATCAGCCCGATGTTGCGCTCAGCCAGCTGGTACTCGGCCTTCTGCCAGCCGACCGTCTTGGGAGTGAACAGGAACAGCAGCCGGCCACCCTCGAGGGGTGGCAGCGGGATCAGGCTGATCACGGCGACGATCAGCTGGACCAGGCCGATCAGGAGCAGGGCGCGCTGGAGATAGGTGCCGCCGCTGAGCCCGTCTGCGAAGTCGACGAAGCTGCCGAGATAGTCGCGGTACGCGGCCAGCACGGCCTTGGTGTTGCCGGGTCCCACCCACGAGCGCAGGCCGACGAGGCAGCCGGCCCCGACCACGAGGTTGCCCAGTGGCCCGGCCAGCAACAGGATCACCAGCGGCCGCTTGGAGCCGCGATGCGAGTTCCACTCGACCGGTGGCGTCCAGCCCGCAGACGCCGGCCCGAGGATGGCTGCCACGGCCGCGAAGGGGTCCACGAGGCCGGCGACCCCGGCCCGGTGCTGGAGCAGCCACTTCGTTTCCGGAATCCGGGACTGGACCAGCCGTTGGGCCCCGACGTGGATCACCCAGGCCAGCAGGACTCCAGCCAGTAGAGTCAGAAAAGTCTGAAGGTCAGCGAGAGAGTAGAGCACCAGTCAGATACCACGCAGCCGGCGGAGCAGGATGCTGGCCTCGCCCTTGGCCTCGAGGTCGGCGATGACCACGGCGATGGCCTCTCGCACGATGCGGCCGCGGTCGACCGCCATGCCGAACTCGCCACGCAGGGTCAGCCTCGCCTGCTCGAGGTCGATCAGCTCTTCGGCCGAGCAGTAGACGGTGATCTTCTCCTCGTGCCGCTCGCGGCCGGTGGGTCGCCGGTCGACGCCAGCCGGCCTGCGCCGCCGAACCGTTCGGGCGGCGGGAGCCGGCTCCCAGTCGTCCCGCTCGGCGGTGGGCATCGACGGCGCCGGGCGCGCCACGGTGCCGGCGCGCGGCTCGTGAACGGGCTCGACGGCCCGTACGGCGCCCTCCTGGCGGGGCGGCTGGGCCGTGGCTGCTGGGCTCGGCTCAGGGCTCGGCTCGGCGTCCCCGGTCACCCGGAACAGCTCGGCGGCACCGGGCAGGCTCACGCGGCGAGACATCGGGCAAGCACCTCCTTCGCGAGATCGCGGTACGCGGTTGCTCCCGTGGACGCCGGGGCGTAGGTCGTGATCGGTTCGCCAGCCACCGTGGTCTCCGGGAAGCGGACGGTCCGGTTGATCACCGTGTGGAAGACGGTCTCGCCGAACGCCTCGACCACACGGGCGAGGACCTCGCGGCCATGCGTGGTGCGAGCGTCGTACATGGTGGCAAGAATGCCTTCGACCTCAAGTTGAGGGTTAAGGCGTTCACGCACTTTGTCGATCGTCTGGATGAGCAGCGCGACGCCTCGCAGGGCGAAGAACTCGCACTCCAACGGGATGAGCACCCCGTGCGCCGCGGTCAGCGCGTTGACCGTGAGCAGACCGAGCGACGGCTGGCAGTCGATCAGCACGATGTCGTAGTCGTTGAGCACCGGCGCCAGGACCCGAGCCAGCGTCTGCTCGCGGGCCACCTCCCCCACCAGCTGTACCTCGGCGGCCGAGAGGTCGATGTTGCTGGGCAGCAGGTCCAGGCCGGCGACACTGGTCTTGAGCAAGATGTCGTCGACGGAGATGTTGGAGTCCATCAGCAGGTTGTAGACCGTACGGTCGAGCTGCAGCGGGTTGACCCCGAGCCCGACCGACAGCGCGCCCTGCGGGTCGAAGTCCACCAGCAGGACCCGGCGGCCGATCTCTGCAAGGGCGGCCCCGAGGTTGATGGTGGTCGTCGTCTTGCCGACCCCACCCTTCTGGTTACACATGGCCAGGATGCGGGCCGGACCATGCTCGTGCAGGACGGGGGGCTCGGGGATCTCCGGCAGCAACCGGCCGGTCGGGCCCATCTGACCGGGAGTCACGATGACGGGCTTGCGCCGGACCCGGCCGGCGGGTGCGTCGCCCGGTTCGGCGTCCTCGTGCTGGGCTGCTCCGTCCGCCATGCGCGCGCCTCCCCGGCTGAACCTGCCCACAAGCTGCGGCTGCCCGAGAGGCCAGCATCACATCTTTGTCGACTTGTCGTGACATCGATTGACCGCCCTGGCGATCAGTGGCTGATGCTACACGGAGACAGAGCGGTATGGCGACCCGCCCCCGGCGCACTGGGGTGGACGGATCACCTCAGGGCGCGGGGGTGGGCGGCCGCGTAGACCTCGCGCAACGTGTCGACGGTCACCAGCGTGTAGACCTGGGTGGTGGTCACCGACGCGTGGCCCAGCAGCTCCTGGACGACCCGGACGTCGGCACCGCCTTCGAGCAGGTGCGTGGCGAACGAGTGCCGCAGCGTGTGCGGTGAGACGTCGACCGTCAGCCCGGCGCGGCCTGCGGCCGTCCGCAGGATCGTCCAAGCACTCTGCCGCGACAACGGGCCGCCCCTGGCGTTGAGGAACAGGACGGAGTTGCCCCTGCCGGCAGCAGCCAGCGCCGGCCGGCCCCGTACCAGATAGTCCTCAACGGCCGTGCGGGCGAGCATGCCCATCGGCACCATCCGTTGCTTGCCGCCCTTGCCGGACAGCCGAACCACCCGGGACTCGAGGTCGAGGTCGTCGGCCGAGAGCCCGACCGCCTCGGAGATCCGGGCCCCGGTGCCGTACAACAGCTCGAGCAGCGCGCGGTCCCGCAGCGAGATCGGGGTCTGCTCGCCGCCGGTCCCGTTGAGCAGCCGCTCGACGTCGGCCACAGAGATCGCCTTGGGCAGGCGGCGCGGCGGAGTGGGCGGCCGAACGTCGCTGGACGGGTCGAGCGTGGCCAACCCCTCACGTACGGCGAACCGGTGCAGGCCGCGGGCAGCCACAACTGCGCGGGCGGCGGAGGACGCGGCCAGCGGCGGATGCTCCTCGTCACCGGCTCGCAGGTCGGCGAGGAACGCAGCGACGTCCGGCTCGGTCACGTCCGCCAGGTCCAGCACACCGCGCCGGGTCAGCCCGCTGGCATAGCGGCGCAGGTCGCGGCGGTAGGAGGTCAACGTGTTGCCGGCCAGGCCACGCTCCACCGCCAGGTGGTCGAGGTAGGTCTGGACAGCCGACGCGAGCCGGGGCGCGATCTCGGTCCCAGGGCGATCGCTGATCGTCTCGGGGTTGCTCACCTCAAGACGGCTGCCAGCGGCTCGACATCGAAACCGTGGGCCTCCCCGACCGGTGCATAGCAGACCCGTCCCCCCACGACGTTGAGCCCGAGGGCCAGTGACGGGTCACGTCGGGCAGCCTCGCGCCAGCCGCGGTCGGCGATCTCCGTCACGTACGGGAGCGTCACGTTGGTCAGGGCGTAGGTCGAGGTGTGCGGCACGGCCCCGGGCATGTTGGCCACGCAGTAGAACGTCGAGTCCGCGACCCTGAAGGTCGGGTCGGAGTGCGTCGTCGGCCGACTCGACTCGAAACAGCCGCCCTGGTCGATCGCGATGTCGACGAGCACACTCCCCGGCCGCATCCGCGAGACCAGGTCGTCGCTGACCAGGATCGGCGCCTTGGCGCCGGGCACGAGCACCGCCCCGATGACCAGATCGGCGTCCAGGCAAGCCTTCTCCACCTCGTACGCGTTGGACGCGACGGTCTGGAGGTGACCCTGATAAATCGCGTCCGCTGCCCGCAGCCGCTGGATGTTGCGGTCGAGCAGCAGCACCTCGGCCTGCATACCGAGGGCGATCGCGGCAGCGTTCATTCCGGACACGCCGGCGCCGATCACGACGACCTTGGCGGCGTAGACCCCGGACACGCCGCCCATGAGGATGCCCCGGCCGCCCTCGGCCCGCATCAGCGTGTGGGCACCGACCTGGGGCGCGAGCCGGCCGGCGACCTCGGACATCGGCGCAAGCAGCGGGAGCGAGCCGTCGGAGAGCTGCACGGTCTCGTACGCGATGGCGGTGTTGCCGGAGGCGATCAGCGCCTCGGTGCACTCCAGGGACGCGGCCAGGTGCAGGTAGGTGAACAGAATCTGGTCCGGCCGCATGAACTTGTACTCGCTGGGCTGCGGCTCCTTGACCTTGAGGATCAGGTCCGCCTGCTCCCAGACCTCGTCGTTGGTTGCGAGGATTGTGGCGCCGGCGCTGACGAAGTCCTCGTCAGGGATGGAGGAGCCGACTCCGGCGGAGTGCTCGACCACGACGGTGTGACGGCGGCTGACCAGCTCGTGGACGCCGGCGGGCGTGATGGCGACGCGGTACTCGTTGTCCTTGATCTCGAGGGGGATACCGATCTTCACAGCGATGCACGTCTCCTTGTCAGAGGGTCGGCGACGGGTACACGGCCGGCGACCAAGGTGGTGGCGACTGCGATGGATCCCCGTGAGCCGAGTCTAAGGTCCCGGCCGCTCCGGCCACAGTGCATCGGCCGGACGGAGGCCGTCGAACCCTCGGGCCCGGGCGGCGGCGGCCGCCAGGATCCCGCTCACCGCCAACGGGTTGTGCAGCTCGCCGGCCAGGACCTTGTCGACCGCTTCGTCCAGCGGCACCCAGGACCAGGCCATGTCGGCCTCCTCGTGCTGGCCGACGTGACGCTGCGCGGCCGGGACCTCGCTCACCCCACGGGCCAGGTAGAGGCGCACCGCCTCGTCCGACATGCCGGGCGAGGTGAACAGGTCGACCAGCACCAACCACTCGGTAGCCCGGAAACCCGCTTCCTCGTACAGCTCGCGAGCGGCGTTCTCGTACGGCGTCTGCCCGCCGGCATCGTCGTCGAGCAGGCCGGCCGGCGGCTCCCACAGCATCCGGCCGGGTGGGTGGCGGTACTGCTGGACCAGCAGGACCCGGTCCTGGTCGTCGAGGACGATCGCGCCGACAGCGCCGGGGTGCACGACGACGTCGCGTTCCGCGGTGGCCCCGTCAGGCATCCGTACGAGGTCGGTGCGCAGCTCGATGACGTGACCGGAGAACCTCGGTGTGGACGTCAGGACGGGGTACTTCTCGGCCCGGTCGACGACCTCGGCCGTCGGCAGCTCAGCAGCCACCCGTCAGCCGATGTGTGCGGGGACCGAGACGACGGGGACCGGCCCCGGCGCCTCGTCGGCCAGGTCCCACGGCAGCCGGCCGCTCTTGTCCTCCGCGAACTGGATCGCGGCGGCGACGAAGCCGGTGAACAACGGGTGCGGCCGGGTCGGCCGGCTCTTGAACTCGGGGTGCGCCTGGGTGCCGACGTAGAACGGGTGCACCTCGCGCAGCAGCTCGACGTACTCGACCAGTCGTCCGTCCGGCGAGGTGCCGGAGAAGATCAGCCCCGCGTCCTCGAGCTGCTTGCGGTAGGCGTTGTTGACCTCGTAGCGGTGCCGGTGCCGCTCGTCGACCCAAGGTACGCCGTAGGCCTCCCGGACGACGGAACCGTCGAGCAGCTTGGCCGGGTAGGAGCCCAGCCGCAT
>JAWWOM010000062.1:0-3028 GCA_033851655.1 Frankiales bacterium | reverse complement strand
CCTGCCTCCGACGGCGGCTCGGCCATCACCACCTACGAGTACTCCACCGACGGCGGCGCGACCTGGCGGTCCAGGGCCACCGGCAGCACCGGCAGCCCGCTGGTCATCTCCGCGTTGTCGAGCGACGGCACCACCCCGCTGGTCAACGGCACCGAGTACCAGGTCGAGCTGCGAGCGGTCAACGGCATCGGCGCCGGTCTCGCCTCTGCCTTCGCCACCGGCATCGCTGCGACCGCCCCGTCCGCACCGTCGATCAGCACCGTCACCGCCGGCCCGGCCTCGCTCCAGGTCAGCTTCGCCGCAGGCTCGAACGGCGGTGCCGCGATCACCGGTTACGACTACCGGCTCGGCACCGGCAGCTGGACCAGCACCGGCAGCCTGGGCAACAGCTTCCTCGTCTCCGGCCTGACCAACGGAACGTCGTACGACGTCGAGGTGCGAGCCGTCAACGCGCAGGGTGCCGGCCCCGCGTCCGCGCCGGTGCCTGGTACCCCGGTCACCACGCCGGCACAGCCGTCCATCACCGGCGTCACCCGGGCCGACCGCTCGCTGAGCCTCACCGTCAGCGAGCCGGACGACGGCGGCTCACCCGTGACCAGCTGGCAGTACAGCACCGACGGCGGGACCACGTGGGTCACCTCGGCGCAGTCCGGCAGTCCGCTGACGATCACCAAGCTGTCCGTCGACGGGACGACCCTGATCGCCAACGGCACCAGCTATCCGGTGACCGTCCGTGCTGTCAACGCCGTCGGGACCAGCATCGCCGCCGCCGTCACCACGGTCGGCCCGAGTGCCGCTCCGAGCGCGCCGGCGATCACGCTCACCCCGCTCGACGAGGCGATCCGGGTCGCCTTCCCGGCGCCGGCTGACGGCGGATCGCCGATCTCCGCGATGCAGTACCAGCTCGGCAGCGGCAGCTGGGTCGACGCCGGCACGCTGTCCAGCCCGTTCACGATCCCCGGCCTGACCAACGGGACCCCGTACACCGTGCGGCTCCGGGCGAGCAACGCCATCGGCGTCGGCGCCGTCTCGAGCCCGGCCTCGGCCACCCCGCGGACCGTGCCGGACGCACCGACGGCTGTTGCCGCGACGCCGAACACCGGCCAGGCCGACGTTTCCTGGACCGCGCCCGGCTCCAACGGCGGATCCGCGATCACCGGGTACGTCGCCAGCGCCTACTCCTCGGCCGGCTCGACGACGGTGCTCGCCAGCTGTTCCACGACGGCAACCGCCTGCTCGATCAGCGGCTTGACCAACGGGACCGCCTACTACGTCTCCGTCGTGGCGGTGAACGCGGCCGGCTCCAGCGTCCAGTCGGCGCCGCCGGTCCTGGTGACCCCGGTCGCCCGGCCGGGAGCGCCGACCCTCAGCTCGGTCACCGGCGGCAACACCATCCTCAGCCTGGCCTTCACCGCCGGCACCGCCGGCAGCTCGCCGATCACCGGCTACCAGTACCAGCTCAACGGCGGCGCCTGGCAGTCGACGGCCTCGACCACCAGCCCGCTGGTGCTCTCCGGCCTCACCAACGGAACCGCGTACACCGTCACGTTGCGGGCCGTCAGTGCGGTCGGCACCGGCGCCCTGTCCGGGACCCTCACCGGGACCCCGTACACGTTCCCGGACGCGCCGTCCGCGGTCACCGCCGACGGCCAGGGTTCCAGCGCCGTCATCACCTGGGCGGCCCCCAACAGCAACGGCTCGCCGATCACCGGCTACACCGCGACCGCGTTCTCCGCCGCCACCGCCGGCTCCCAGATCGGCACCTGCGGCACCGCCACGCTGACCTGCACCATCTCCGGTCTCACCAACGGCGTCAGCTACTACATCTCGCTGCAGGCGACCAACACTGCCGGGCTGAGTGTCCGGTCAGCACCCAGGGTCGCCGTCATCCCGTCCCAGCAGCCCGGTGTGGTCTCCGCCGTCACGGCGGTTGGCGGCAACGGATCCGCGACGCTGACCTGGTCGCCCGGCAGCACGGGCGCCAGCGCGGTGAGCGACTACACCGTCTGGTACTCCTCAGGAAGCGGCTACACCCAGTTCGTCGACGCCGTGTCCACCGCGACCTCTGCGACGGTGACCGGCCTGTCGAACGGCACCGCGTACACGTTCGAGGTCTATCCGGTGAACGGCAACGGGACCGGCCCGGCGAGTGCACCGTCCAACGCGGTGACCCCGATCGCGCCGGGCACCGTGCCGATCCTGTCCGCCCCGGTCAGCGCTGCCGGCGGCTACAGCTCCGTCATCACCAACTACTCGGCGGTCACGACCTACACCCTGTCCGCCACGAACGGAGGCTCCGCGACGCGCAGCGGACCGACAGTGACGGTGACCGGCCTCGGGTCCGGCGTCTCCTCCACGGTGACGGTGGCGGCGACCCTGTTCGGCTCGACCGGCACCTCGGCCGCGGTCACCGGCGCAGCGCTGCTCGCCGGCACCGCACCCCTCGCCACCTCGCCGGCCCGCACCCTGGACGGCTTCTCGTTCCAGATCACCAACTACGTGCCATCGGCGAGCTATCTGGTCACGGCGTCGAACGGCACGTTGATCACGTCCGGTTCGACGATCTCCGTGTACGGGCTCTCGCCTGGCGCCGGCTCGAACGTGACCGTGACGGTGTCCCGTACCGGATACACCACCGCGTCCGCCGTCTTCTCCGGCGCAGCAATGGATCTCGGCGTTGCGCCGACGTTCACGGTGCCGACGTCGACGGCGACCGGCTTCAGCGTCGGGATCCTCAACTACTCGCCGAGCCTGGTCTACAGCTTCTCCGCGACCAACGGCGCCGTGGTCACCAGCCTCGGCGGGACCCTCGTCGTCTCCGGCCTCACGCCGGGTGACTGGTCCGACATTACCGTGACAGCAACGGATCCCGGGCTGTCGGCGGCGACCGCGACCGTCGGTGGCAGTGCGCTCCTGACCGGTCTCACTCCCGTACTGGGCAACCCCACGCGTCTGGTCGATGGCTATTCGTACGACCTGACGAACTTCTCGCTCGCCGATTCCTATGCGCTGACCGTGTCGGGTGGCA
>JAWWOM010000350.1:0-2749 GCA_033851655.1 Frankiales bacterium | reverse complement strand
GGAGGCAATGCCGGTGGCTAGCAGTCTGAGCAACCTGAGCGTCGGCAATACTGGCGCGATGAGCGGTGACGCAAGACCAGAGGCCCGGCTGCTGGTCGTCGACGACGAACCGAACATCGTCGAGCTGCTGTCCGCGAGCCTGCGCTACGCAGGGTTCGAGGTGGCAACAGCCGGCGGGGGGCAGCAGGCGCTCGAGGTTGCCAGGGCGTTCCGGCCCGACCTGCTGGTGCTCGACGTCATGATGCCGGGCCTCGACGGCTTCGGCGTGGTCAGCCGGCTCCGCGGCGAGGGCCAGCGGATGCCGGTGGTCTTCCTGACCGCACGTGACGCGACCGAGGACAAGGTCAACGGGCTCACGCTCGGCGGCGACGACTACATCACCAAGCCGTTCAGCCTCGAGGAGGTCATCGCCCGGATCCGGGCTGTGCTGCGCCGGGTGACCAGCCCGGATCACGGTGCCGGCAGCGCCCGCCTGACGTTCGCCGACATCGAGATGGACGACGAGACGCACGAGGTGTGGAAGGCAGGGGAGCTGGTTCCCCTCTCGCCGACGGAGTTCAAGCTGCTCCGCTACTTCATGCAGAACGTCAACCGGGTGCTGTCCAAGGCGCAGATCCTTGACCACGTGTGGAACTACGACTTCGGTGGTGACATGAACGTGGTCGAGTCCTACGTGTCCTACCTCCGGCGCAAGGTCGACACCAGCGAGCCCCGGCTGTTGCACACGCTGCGCGGGGTCGGCTACGTGCTGCGGCTGCCTCGTACGTGAGGGTGCCGTGACCACAGCCCCACCGACGGCCTCCGGCGACGACGAGACTCAGCCTCGACCTCGCCGGTTCCGTCGCGTCCGGGCGCTCTCGGACCGTACGCCGCTGCGGGTGAAGCTGGTCCTGTCTGTTCTGGTGCTGGCGACCATCGGGCTGCTGATCGCCGGCGCCGTCGCTTCGACGGCGCTGCGCTCGTACATGACCAAGCGGGTCGACCTGCAGCTGCAGGGTCCTGGCGCCGGCTCCGGCCCCCTCAGCCAGGTCGTCGGGCAGCAGCCCGGCGTGTTCCCGGGAACCACTCGGGCCGCCACGCTGGCGGCACTCGAGTGCACCCCCCCGGACGCCGCCAGCAGCTTCCGTAGGCCCACCTCGCGCTACGTCCAGTGCTCCTCGCTGAACGGGACAGTGATCAGTCCGGCCAGCAGCACCGCGTCCACGCTGCCGGCCGTGCCGGCCCTGCCGCACTGGAACCAGGCCCAGGTCGTCGCCCACGCCGGCCGGACGTTCACCGTCCAGTCAGTCGGGTCCGGGCCGCGCTGGCGGGCCAGGGCGATGGTCGTCGGCCAGTACATCATCATGGACGCGAGCAGCCTCGACGACGTGGACAGTGCGGTGTCCCGCCTCCAGCTGGACGAGCTGGTGATCGGGCTGACCGTGCTGGTGCTCATCGCCGGTCTGGGCTACTGGGTGGTCCGCCGCAGCCTGCGGCCGCTCGCCGACGTCGAGCACACGGCCGCAGCGATCGCCGACGGTGACCTGACCCGACGCGTCCCGCACCGCGATCCCCGTACGGAGGTCGGCCGGCTCGCGCTGTCGATCAACGGCATGTTGAGCCAGATCGAGACGTCCTTCCGGATCCGCCGGCTCTCCGAGGAAGCCGCGCTGGCGTCCGAGCAGCGGATGCGCAGGTTCGTGACCGACGCCAGCCACGAGCTGCGGACGCCGCTCACCTCGATCCGCGGCTTCGCCGAGCTCTACCGCCTGGGTGCCGGCGGCGGACCGGAGGACATCGCCCGGCTGATGCGCCGGATCGAGGACGAGGCAGCGCGGATGGGCCTGCTCGTCGACGACCTGCTGCTGCTCGCCCGGCTGGACCAGCAGCGGCCGCTCGAGCGGGAGATGGTCGACCTGGTCCTGATCGCCGCCGACTCGGTGCACGACGCGGCAGCGGTGGCGCCGGACCGGGAGATCACGCTCAAGGTCATCGACGGGCCGAGGCCGCCGGAGATCGTCGGCGACGAGTCGCGGCTGCGCCAGGTGATCGGCAACCTGGTCACCAACGCGCTGACCCACACGCCGCCCGGCACGCCGGTCACCGTACGGGTCGGCAGCCGGGTCGAGTCCACCGGTCTGTTCGGCATCATCGAGGTCGCCGACAGCGGGCAGGGGCTCGATGCCGAGGCCTCCGCCCGGGTGTTCGAGCGCTTCTACCGCGCCGACCCGTCGCGTACCAGGAGCCTTGGCGGTACGGGACTCGGCCTGTCCATCGTCGCCGCGCTGGTCGCGGCCCACGGCGGCCGGGTCGAGCTCGAGACCTCGCCCGGGGCAGGCGCGACGTTCCGCGTGCTGCTGCCGGCCGCCCCCGACCCCGAGCTGGACGACCCTCACCTCGAGCCGGCGCCTTCGGACCCGGGAAAGCCCACGGTGGTCGCGCCCGCTCATCGCGAGGAGTCCTGAGCCGGTCGTCGCCGGGGCGATGAGTTCCGAGGCTCGCCGGCGTCCAACCGGTGTACGGCGGACACCTCAGGAAGGGACGACGCTGATGCCCAAGATCCTCACCTGCCTCTGGTTCGACGGTCAGGCCGAACAGGCCGCGGCCTTCTACACCGGGATCTTCCCCAACTCCGAGATCGCGTCCACGACCCGCTTCGGGCCGGACATGCCCGGCCCGGACGGCTCCGTGGCGACGGTCAGCTTCAGCCTCGACGGGGCCGAGTTCCTGGGCCTGAACGGCGGACCGATGTTCCACTTCGACGAGGCGA
>JAWWOM010000039.1:0-25402 GCA_033851655.1 Frankiales bacterium | reverse complement strand
GCCGGTTCGTTGGTCGCCGCGGTAGGCGAGCAGGGTGCCAGCTCGTTGGCCGCCATCATGGTCATCGCGGGCCTCGTGATCGCGATTCTGAGCGCTTCCCTGTTGATGTTGGGCGTGGGGATCTTCGTCTCCGCCTGTGGATGGGCTGTCTGGGTTCTGGTACGGCTGACACATTTGTCGAGGGTCGCGCCGCCGGCGACCAGGGGACGTACGCTCTCGGTCCTGGGTGGGGTGATGCGCGCCGGCGCTGTGTTGGGCCCGTTTCTCCTGCTTGCACTGGCGACCTCGCGGCCAGCCAAGTCAGCCTTCCTCATCTATCTGGTCTGCGCGGTCGTGGGCTTCGGCATGCTGCATCGTGCTCGCGACCCGCACGACCGGGCAGGCCGGCAACGAGCACCAGAGCGGACTCATCCCGTGCGGATCGTCGGGGAGCACCGACGCGAGTTTGCGACGGCGGGGGTCGGCGCCTTCACGATCTGCATGTTGAGGGCCAGTCGCCAGGTCGTCGTCCCGCTGTGGGGAGCGCACATCGGGCTCAGCCTGGCGTCGATAAGCCTCATCTTCGCACTGTCATCCGCCGTCGATCTCGCGCTGTTCTACCCTGCCGGCGTCATTTCCGACCGGTTCGGCCGGCCGGCCGCCGCCCTGCCGTGCCTCGTGCTCCTGGCGTGCGGCCATCTTGCGCTGCCGCTCACACACGGGTTTGCAGCGCTGATGATCGTGGCCACAGTGCTTGGCATCGGCAACGGGCTGGGAAGTGGGATCGTCATGACCCTCGGTGCGGACAGGTCCCCCTCGATCGGACGGGCGCCCTTCCTCGCGGTTTGGCGGCTCTTCTGTGACGCTGGGACCGCCAGCGGTCCTCTGGCGTGTGCAGCGGTCGCCTCGGTGCTGACCCTCGGCGCCGCTGGGCCGGTCCTGGGACTGGTGGGCCTCGCGGGGACGTTCGTGGTCGTGCTGTTCATGAGGGACCCGCATCCTTCGATGCGCGTGTCCCGTGTGGAACGGCCTGCGCATGGCGCTTGAAGCCTTTGAGGCAGAGCGCTACGCGCGGCTGGCGCAGCTCGGCACAGCCACCGTGCACGAAGCCGAGCCTGACTGCGGCATTCTCGACGAGGCCTGGATCCAGATCATCCCGGGGAGCCGGGCCGCCGGCCCGGTACGCACGGCGGCATGCGACCAAGGCGATAATCGCGCGGTCCATGAGCTGCTGGCGGCTGTCAACGCCGGCGACGTGTTAGTGCTGACGATGCCCGAGCCGGCGCCGTACGGAATGGTCGGGGAGCTGATCGCCCGGCAGGCCAAGCGAGCCGCCGTGGCCGCGATCCTGGTTGACGGCGGAGTTCGCGACACTGACGAGCTCCGTGAGCTGGGGCTGCCCGTCTGGGCGAGATGGGTCCGAGTTCGTGGCACGACCAAGCATCTGCACGGTCGGATCGACGTCCCTGTCGTCGTGGGCGGCGCCGCGGTTTCTCCCGGCGACGTGCTGGTCCTGGACGCCGACGGTGCTGTGGTGGTTCCCCGCTCACGCGCGGACCGGGCGTTGGTGGCCGGGGAACAGCGGCTGGCGAAAGAGGCGATTCTCCGCGCTCAGCTTGAGAGCGGGGAACGAACCTATGACCTGCTCGGGCTGTCTCAAGCAGTCAGAGCCAAGCGGGGGGACAGTGACGTCGGTGCGCAGTGAACGGGTGGTCGTAATCGGGGCCGGTCTGGTGGGGCTGGCGGTTGCACGCGAGCTTGTTGCGCTCGGCTGCGCCGTGACTGTCCTCGAGAAGGAGTCACGGGTCGCCGAACACCAGTCGAGTCACAACAGTGGCGTCGTCCATGCCGGGCTCTACTACACGCCAGGATCGTTGCGCGCCCGGCTGTGCCGCGAGGGGTCGGTGCTGCTCCGCGGATACTGCGAGGCAAAGGGAATCGCGTTCGACGAGGTCGGCAAGCTCGTCGTCGCGACAACCGTGGATCAGGAGGCGAGACTCGACGAGATCGAACGACGGGCCAGGCTCAATGGCGTTCCCGGTTTGGAGCGCCTGCGAAGCAGCGACATCAAGGAGTTCGAGCCGAACGCCGTTGGCGTCGCTGCGCTGAGGTCTCCGCATACGGCGATCGTCGACTACAAGTCGGTGGCGGTCTCGCTGTGCGCGGACATTGTCGCCGGGGGAGGGGAGGTCCTACTGGGCAAGCGGGTCACCAGGCTGGCGCAGAGCGGCACTCAGGCCGTGGTCACGTGCGGAGCCGAGGACTTCACCGCTGACCGGGTGGTGATCTGCGCAGGTCTGCAGACCGACTCGGTTGCCTCCCTGCTCGGTCTACCGGGCGATGTGCGCATCGTCCCGTTCAGGGGTGTCTACTGGCAGCTCACCCCATCAGCCCGACCGCTTGTGCGCGGTCTCATCTACCCGGTCCCTGATCCGCGATATCCGTTCCTCGGCATTCATTTCACCCGAGTCGTAGGTGGACAGGTTCTGGTGGGTCCGAACGCGGTTCTCGCGCTGGCGATGGAGGGCTACCGGCGCGGTGTCTCGCTGCCGGACGTCATGAAACTGGCTCGGTGGCAGGGCTTCTGGCGGATGTCCGTGAGCAACTGGCGCGCCGGTCTCCGGGAGGCGATGGGGGTCTCCTCTCGTACACACTTCACCCGGCAGGCGCAGAAGCTCATTCCCTGCCTGGAAGAGAGAGAGCTTGAGCCAGCCTGGTCCGGGGTACGTGCTCAAGCCGTCGACCGGTCCGGCGCGCTCGTCGATGATTTCGTCATCGACTCCAGCCGGCAATTCACACTCGTCCGTAACGCGCCTTCGCCTGCGGCGACTTCCTGTCTTGCCATCGGAAAGCATATCGCTGAGCACCTGCTGACCCAGTCCTCAAAGGAGCGGCTATGACCGAAATGCGCGGGACCTGGTTCGTGATGCCCACACCATTCGACGACGACGGCGGGCTCGACCTCGACAGCCAAGCCCGTCTCGTCGATGCGGCGATTGCCTGGGGTGTCGACGGACTCACCGTGCTCGGTGTCATGAGTGAGGTGTCGAGCCTGACCGATGACGAGCGCGACCGCGCCCTCGACGTCATCGTCGCGGCCGCCGGGGGGCGGGTGCCCATCGCGGTCGGGTGTTCGGCTGCGGCCTCCCGGATAGTGCGCGAGCGTGTGGCTCGTGCTGCGGCAAAGGGCGCTGCGGCGGCCATGGTCTCTGCGCCACAATTGCTTCGCAACACTGACGCGCTGCCGCGGTTCTACGAGCAGGCTTTCCTAGGGGCTGACATTGCCGCCGTGGTTCAGGACGAGCCCGCGGCCACCGGAGTTCTGGTCCCTGTTTCGGTCCTGGCGCGATGCCTGCAGGCGGCTCGCACAGACGTGATCAAGCTCGAGGACCCGCCGACCCCGCCCAAGATCACGGCTCTCCTCAGCACGGACGGCACCCTCGCGGTCTTCGGCGGACTAGGCGGCGTGAGCGCGCTGAGTGAGCTGACCCGGGGGGCTTGCGGCACCATGACCGGCTTCGCGTTCCCAGAGGTCCTCCGAGCTGTGCGGGAGGCTGTCGAGGACAAGGACCATCTTCGCGCGGGCACCATCTTCGACCGCTATCTTCCGCTGATCCAGTTCGAGGCCCAGCCGGTGGTCGGGGTGGCCATCCGCAAGGAGGTGCTGCGCCGCAGGGGTGTCATCGCTACGGCCACCACGAGAGGGATCGCTCCTCGGATCGACGAGACAACCGCCCGGGAGCTGTCCGAGGTCCTCGACCGCGTGGGTGTGACGCCCGCCCAGAGCCGCTTGGAGGTACGGACATGAATCTTGGTCTGGACGGGAAACGCGCGATCGTCGGCGGCGCGACCTCGGGTCTCGGCCGTGCCACCGCCGTGGCGTTGGCCGACGAGGGTTGCAACCTCGTGCTGTGGTCGAGCAGCCAGGAGCACCTCGACGAGACCGCGCACATGCTCTCAAGCCGCACCAGCGTGTCGGTCACGACCGTGTCAGCTGACGCGAAGAAGCCGGACACTGCGTCACGTGTCGCCGAGGCGGCGCTGGCCGGAGGAGATGTCGACATCGTGGTCCTCAACGCCGGGGGGCCGCCTCCCGTGGACCCGACAGCCACGACACCCGAGGGTTGGAGCGCTGCGTTGCAGATGCTGACGCTCACTCCGATCATGCTGGCTACGGCGCTTCTGCCGGGGATGAGGGAGCGGGGGTTCGGTCGAGTGCTGGCCGTGCTCTCGTCCGGTGTGGTGGAGCCCATCCCGAACCTCGCCTACTCGAACGCGGGGCGATCAGCGCTGGCCGCCTGGCTGAAGACGGTGAGCGTCGAGGTCGCTGCCGACGGCGTTACCGTCAACGGCGTGCTGCCAGGGAGGTTCGACACTCCCCGTGTGGCCGCGCTCGACCGCGCGCGAGCCCAGTCAACCGGCACCTCTGAAGCCGACGTGCGTGCGGCCTCCGAGCAGTCGATACCGGCCGGACGTTACGGTGACCCGGCCGAGTTCGGTGCATTCGTCGCCATGTTGGCGTCCACTGCCTCCGGCTACATCACCGGCAGGATGCACGCCGCGGATGGCGGGATGCTGAAGAGCTACTGACGTGCTCCCCCCACGCGCCGATTCAGGCGTCCGCTCGCCAGTCGACCTGGCGGCCAGGACCCGTACGCCGACTCCGGCTGCGTTCGCCTCCGGCAGCTGGGTTTGGCCTTTCGCCGCACTGGCGCTTATCTGGGGCTGCAGCTTTCTTCTCGTGAAGGTCGGACTGGCCGCCTTCTCGCCGGTCCAGCTGGCGTTGGCCAGGTGCTCCTTGGGGGCGGGCTCCCTGCTGCTGGTGCTACGCGTGAGGGGCGATGTCCTGCCGCACGGCGCCGTCACCTGGGGGCGGTTGTTCGTCGCCGCGCTGTTGTTCAACAGTGTTCCTTTTACGCTCATTGCCACGGCCGAGGTCCATCTGTCGAGCATTCTCGCAGGCGTCATCAATGCGGCGACCCCGCTGGTGTCGCTCCTGGCGGCCTTGATGTTCTTCCCCTCTGAGCGACCGACCGGTGCGCGCCTGGCCGGCCTTGCCTGTGGGTTCGTCGGCGTGCTGGTCGTGCTCGGCGTGTGGCGCGGCATCGGCGGCGCTGCGGTCATTCCGGTCGCGAGCTGCCTGTTCGCAGTGCTGTGCTACGGCATTGCCTTCCCTTACGCCAGGCGCTTCCTGTCGACTCCTTCCACCAGCTCGCTTTCCCTGGCGACTGGTCAGCTGCTGTGTGCGACGGCCCAGCTGGTGCCCTTTCTCGCCGTAGGGGGCCCGCCGGACCGTCCGTGGCGGGCCAGTGTCGTCGTCGGCATGCTGGCGTTGGGTATACTCGGAAGCGGACTCGCCTACATCCTGAGCTATCAGGTCATTGCCCGCGCAGGCGACAGCGTGGCGAGCTCCGTGACCTATGTCCTCCCAGCTGTTGCAGTGATTGCCGGGACAGCCGTGCTCGGTGAACACCTGCACTGGAACGAGGTTGTCGGCGCGCTCTGCATCTGTGGCGGTATCGCCTTTGGCCAGAGATCACGGGGATGACGTGGCGAGCCTTTCTCGCGATGCCCGTAGCAACACGTCCGGACTCGAAATCCCTATTGAGGAGAGCGAAATGAACGGCGTTACCACCGCACCAAGTAGCAATGGGTTGTGGAGCGGCCTCGCTGCTTCGGGATCATCAAGCATCGCCGAGGGAGGTGGCCGCAATGCCCTTTGACCCGCCCTTCGCGGATCGCCGCGCGCTGGTTACCGGCGGGGCCTCGGGTATCGGTCTGGCAACCGCGCAGATGCTCCGCAGCCAGGGCGCCACGGTCGCCGTGATCGATGCGGCACCGGCCGGCCCTGACGGCTTTCTGTTCGCCCAGGCCGATATCACCAATGACGATCTCGTCGCGAGCGCCGTCACGGGGCTGATCGCTCAGCTCGGCGGCCTTGACGTCCTGATCAACAATGCCGGCGCCGGGGCTCGTGGCGGCGTCGAGGACAACCCACTCGACGAATGGCGGCGGGTGCTCGACGTCAACGTCCTGGGGCTGGTCAGGGTCACCAGGGCCGCGCTGCCGGCGCTGCGCGCCTCGGGAAGCGGCGCCATCGTCAACACCTGCTCGGTGGCGGCCACGGTAGGACTCCCGCAGCGTGCCCTCTACAGCGCGAGCAAGGGAGCCGTCCTGTCGTTGACCCTTGCGATGGCTGCTGACCTCATGTACGACGGAGTCCGGGTCAACGCGGTCAACCCGGGCACTGTCGACACTCCCTGGGTGCGCCGACTGCTCAGCGCTGCCGGCGACCCCGTTGAGGAGCTGGCCCTGCTGGAGGCCCGTCAGCCATCCGGCCGGTTGGTGTCCGCGGACGAGATCGCCGCGGCCATCTGCTACTTGGCCGGCCCAGCCGCAGGCTCTACCACTGGTACGTCCCTGGCCGTCGACGGTGGCCTCGAAGGCGTCCGGCTACCCGCCCGCTAGGACTTCCTCAGGGGCGGCCGGCCAGCGTGGACACCCCGGCTCCCGACAGCTCGTCGAGCGCAGACTTGCGGCCGGTTGCGGCCAGCAGCAACGCGATGGCCGGTCCCCGTACGGTGGGCCCGGTGCCTATGGAGAAGTCGATGTCGCTGGGCTGCATCGTCACACCGGCAACCCGGTTCTTGCCTCCGATGATGGTGTTGCTGCCGGCGTAGAAGGCGAGCGCCCTGGTCACCTCGTCGAGCGGGTACTCCCTGTGGATGCCCAGCGGGCGACGGATGTCCTCGCCGTGGACGAAGGCCTCACCCAGCCAGGTGGCCTTCGGTCCGGGCGGTGCCGTCTCGCGCGGTTCGGCCGTACGAAATGCCGCCATCGTGGCAGCAGGACCGCCCGCCCCTTCGATGGCGACCTGTGCCGCCGTGAACCGGTTGAAGTCGAACCGCGCCCCAGCGAACCGGGTAGCGAAGCGCAGCGGGGTCATCTTCGCTGCGGACAGGAGGTGGGCGAACACGTCCGCCACGGTCCACTCCGTGCATAGTGAAGGCGTTGACCAGTCGGCGTCGGTGAGGCCCGAGACGTCATCGAGAAGAGCCTTGCGCTCGGCATGGATGGTGGGCCAGATGGAGTCGGGCATGGTTGCTCCTGAATCGATGACGGCCGATGCGGCAACGACGGAAGTCGATGTCTCGCCAAGACGTCGAACGGTTCGCCTGCAAATCGACAGTCGGCCGAGCCGAGTCTGCGCCTCTTTGGGCTAGGCCCGGCCACGCGGTCGAGAGTCGCGGCTCCGTCACCCTCGCTGAGCTCGACGCGGAAGTCGAGCCTGAGCTGGATCGCTGCCAGGCCGCAGCCTTCGACGAAGGCCCGTCACGGCTGCGGCGCACGTTTCGACGCAGGCCCGGCGGGACAGTGAGGCCCTCATGAGTTGCCAGCCGGTGCACAGTCAGCTGCCGAGGTTTGGGCGTACTGTGAGCGGATCTTCCCGGCCGGGCCGCAAGACCCGGGGACACGTCGGAGGCACGGTGGCGGTCAGTGAGGACAGGCGGTCCCAAGCCCGTACGGACAGGGCCGGGTTCTCGTTCGTCTACCGGCTGACGCTCGCCCTGCTCAAGCCGGCCGTCGCCTGGTGGGGCCGGCTCGAGATCAGCGGCGCCGAGCTGCTGCCCCGTACCGGCCCGGTTCTGCTGGTCGTCAACCACGACAGCGGCTGGGACCCCCCGATCATCGGCCTCGGCACGGCGAGCCGCCGCCAGATCACGGCGATGGCCAGGTCGTCGCTGTGGAAGCCACGGCCGATGGGCTGGGCGATGGACCAGATGCGGCAGATTCCGGTCGACCGGGAAGCCGGCGGTGGCCCGGCCCTGGAGATCGCTGCCGCACGGCTGCGGGCCGGCGAGTGCGTCGGACTCTTTCCCGAGGGGATGATCTCGCGCGGGCGGACGTTGCCGGTCCGCTCCGGAGCCGGCCGTCTTGCACTGGAGGTGCCGGAGGCGGTCATCGTCTGCGCCGCGATCACCGGCTCGACCGCCTTGGCCCGGTTCCCTCGCCGACCCCGGCTGCGGGTCGAGTTCTTTCTCCCGGCGTCCGGGCCGTCGCGACCGGGGGAGTCCGCCGCCGAGCTGACCGCACGTCTCGTCGCCGAGATCCGGGCCATCAGCCCGCCGGCCGGCTGAGATGAGCGTCTCCCGGTCGTCGTCCGACCCATTCGAGGAACGTCGGCCCGCGCTGGCGTCCGTCGCGGACAGCGACCCGGTGAAGCCGCGGCTGCGTGGCTGGATCCACCTGGGCCTGTTCGAGGTGTCCCTGGTCGTCGGCACCTTGCTGATCGTGGCCGCGCACGGTCCGCGATCCGCGACCGCCACGGCGATCTACGCGGTCAGCCTCAGTGGTCTGTTCGGTGCCAGCGCGCTCTATCACCGGGGCAACTGGAGCGCTGTCGTCAAGCGGAGGCTGCAGCGGATCGACCACGCGATGATCTTCGTGCTGTTCGCCGGTTCGGCCACGCCGTTGTTCCTGCTGGCCGTGCCTGGGGCCTACGGAGTTGTCTGCCTCGGTGTCCTCTGGGCCCTGGCAGCGGTTGCGGCGAGCGTCCACCTGCTGCGGATGCATGCCCCGGACTGGGTGCTCGCCTGTGCTCTGGCCGGGCTCAGCGGCGTCGGGGCGCTCGCCCTGCCGGGGGTCTGGCAGCACGTGGGCGTCGCCGCAGCGGTGCTCGTGGTGATCGGTGGCGCTCTGTACGTGATCGGCGCCCTCTCCCTGCACCGGCACCGTCCCGACCCGTGGCCGTCGGTGTTCGGCTACCACGAGGTGTTCCACGCCTACGTCGGCGCCGCTGCCGCCTGCCACTACGTCGCCATCGCCCTCGTCGTTCGCTAGGGCAATGTGAACGCCACCCGCAAGCTCCGGATTGCCGTACTGGCAAGCATTGCGCACCGCACACCGCCGCGCGGGTACGGGCCCTGGGAACAGGTCGCCTCGACGTTGGCGGAGGGACTGGCCGCCCGCGGACATGACGTGACGCTGTTCGCCACGGCGGACTCGGTCACCCGCGGCCGGCTGCAGGCGGTGGCGCCGACCGGCTACGAGGAGGACCCCACGCTCGACGCCAAGGTGTACGAGGGCCTGCACATCGCGGCCGCGTACGAGCGGGCAGGGCAGTTCGACGTGATCTCCAACCAGTTCGACTTTCTCCCGCTGACCTACAGCCGACTGGTGAGAACGCCCGTCGTCACGACGATCCACGGCTTCTCGTCGGAAGAAATCGTCCCGGTCTTCCAGGCCTACCAGGACATCGCGCACTACGTGTCGATCAGTGACGCCGACCGGCATCCGGGCCTGAGCTATGCGGCGACCATCCACCACGGCATCGACGTCGGGCAGTTCACGTTCCGCGAGGCCGCCGGCGGCTATCTGCTGTTCCTCGGCCGCATCCACCCGGACAAGGGCACCCACCACGCCATCGAGCTGGCCCGCAGGACGGGGCTTCCGCTGATCATCGCCGGGATCATCCAGGACGTGGGCTACTTCCGTGAGCAGGTCGAGCCACACCTGAAGGAGGAGGGCATCAGCTTTGTCGGCGCCGTCGGGCCCGAGGAGCGAGACCGGTTGCTCGGCGGCGCTGTCGCGCTCGTTCATCTCATCGACTTCGCCGAGCCGTTCGGGCTTTCGGTGGTCGAGTCACTGGCCACCGGAACGCCGGTGATCACGAGGCGGCTGGGCTCCATGCCCGAGCTGGTGCAGGACGGGAAGACCGGCTTCCTGGTGGACGACCTGGCGGCCGCGGTCGCCGCCGTGCAGCAGCTGCCGGCGCTGGACCGGCAGGCCTGCCGAGCCGACGTCGAACAGCGTTTCACCATGGACCGGATGGTCGACGGGTACGAGGCGCTCTTCCTCCGGATCGCCGGCAGCGTAGACTGACCTCGAGCCCCGGGCCTCAGGTCCATGATCACCAGTGTTGGTGAGGCTCATTCGCACGGTTTCTCTGCTGCAGCTGCATGGCCGATCACCCGACCAGCGTCGGGCACCCGGGCGGCCTGCGTCAGGGCCATCTCGCTCACGTGCGGCCTGTGCTCGACCGGCGGTGCCGTCGACGAAAGGCCTGTTCATGTTCCGGTTCGGCTTTGTCAGCACCTATCCTCCGACCCTGTGTGGCCTGGCCACCTTCACCAAGGCGCTCTACACCGAGCTGGTCACCGCCGGCTCCGGCCAGGGCACCGTCATCCGCCTCGTCGAGTCTCCGCAGCCCGGCCTCAGCGGCGGAATCGCCGGCCAGCTCGTCGCCGGCGACCCGGCCGGGCCCCGTACCGCTGCGGCCCTGCTCGCCTCCAGCGACGTCGTCATCCTGCAGCACGAGTACGGCGTGTACGGGGGCCCGGACGGCGACGAGGTGCTTGCCCTGCTGCGCGAGATCGCCGCGCCGACCATCGTCGTCCTGCACACGGTGCTCAGCGAGCCCACGGCCAACCAGCGCCGGGTGCTCGAAGCCGTCGTCGGCCTGGCCGACGCCGTCATCACGATGACCGGCACCGCCCGGGAGCGGCTTGCCACCGGCTACACCGTCGACATGGCCAAGGTCAGCGTGATCCCGCACGGCGCGCCGCCCGTCCAGCGGGGGCAGATGGCCAGCTTCCGTACGGGACAACCGACCGTGCTCAGCTGGGGGCTGATCGGGCCGGGCAAGGGAGTCGAGTGGGGCATCGCCGCGATGGCGTTGCTCGCGGACCTCGACCCGGCGCCGCGCTACGTCGTTGCCGGGCAGACCCACCCCAAGGTGCTGGTCCACGAGGGCGACGTCTACCGCGAGCGGCTGCAGCGACAGGTCGTCGACCTCGGCCTCGAGGAGACGGTGACCCTGGACGGGCGCTATCGCTCCGACAACGAGCTCGCCGCACTGGTGGAGTCCGCCGACGTGGTGCTGCTGCCGTACGACTCGACCGACCAGGTCACCTCCGGCGTGCTGATCGAAGCGGTCGCGGCGCTGAAACCGGTGGTCGCCACGCGGTTCCCGCACGCGATCGAGCTGCTCGGCGGCGGTGCCGGCCTGCTCGTACCGCAGAAGGATCCGCAGGCGATCGCGGACGCACTCCGTACGCTGCTGACCCATCGCGACCTCAGCATCGGCATGACCAAGGCAGCCGCGGCCTCCGCGCCGGACCTGCTGTGGCCGGCTGTGGCCAGTCGCTACCGCGAGCTCGCCGAGCGGCTGCTGCTGGCCAGGCTCGCCGCGTGACCGTCAAGCTCGTCCAGTCATGGCCGCCGCTCGACCACCTGCAGCGGCTGACGGATGGGCAAGGCCTCTTCGAGCACGCGCTGCATGACGCCCCCCGGCCGGAGCACGGCTACTGCGTCGACGACGTGGCGCGTGCTCTGGTCGTCGTGTGCCGGGAGCCGCAGATGAGCCCGGAGCTGCGCCGGATGGCCCGGGTCTACCTGGCCTTCACCCTGTCTGCCATCCAAGCCGACGGCAGCTGCCACAACCGGATGGACGTCCGCGGCCAGTGGACGGACCAGCCGGCGCTGGGGGACTGGTGGGGCCGGGCGCTGTGGGCGCTCGGCGTGGCCAGCGTGCACGGACCGACGGCCGCGATGCGGGCCGACGCCCTGCGCGGTTTCCGGACGGCGGCCGCAGCCCGCTCACCGCACCTGCGGGCGACCGTGTTCGCGGCACTGGGTGCCGGCGAGCTGTTGCTGGCGGACCCCCAGGAGGCCAGCGCGCGCAGGCTTCTGCAGGACGTGGTCGAGGCGATCGGTGCCCCCGGAGGCGACGTGGCCTGGCCGTGGCCGGAGCCGATGCTGTCGTACGGGAACGGCTCCGTGGTCGAGGCGTTGTTGCTCGCCGGCACCGTGCTGGCGGACGCCGGTGCCGTTGCACATGCGCTGGTACTGCTGGAGTTCCTGCTTCGTACGGAGTCCCGCGACGGGCATCTGTCGGTGACCCCGGTCACCGGACGCGGGCGGCACGACACCGTGGCCGGTTTCGACCAGCAACCGATCGAGGTCGCCGCGATCGCCGACGCCTGCTCCCGCGCCTTCACCGTCACCGGGGACCCGCGGTGGAGCGATGGGGTACGGGCTGCCTGGGCGTGGTTCCTCGGCGACAACGACAGCAGCACCCGGATGTTCGATCCCCGTACCGGCGGCGGCTTCGACGGGTTGGAACGCCTTGGCGCCAACCAGAACCAGGGTGCTGAGTCGACACTCGCCATGCTCTCGACCGCCCAGCACGCCCAACGACTGGAATCGCAGCTGTGACCATGCTCGCCCACCACCTCGACGTCTCGCTGCGCCCGGACGCGGGACGAGTGATCGCCCGCCTGTTCCTGCCGGGGGAGGAGCTGCCGCACGGTCACTCCCGAGCCGGCGCGATCGTCCGGCGGGTGCTGGCGATCGACGAGGACGAGGTGACGACGCTGGTTGCCCAGCTGCTCAAGGACTTCGAGCCGCGGCACCGCAACTACCGGGAAGCCTTGCTGGCCAACGCTTCCCAGGTCCGCTCGCACGTACGGCCGTCCACCGTGCTGTCGCCGGACCGCGAGCTGCTGCTCGGGGCCTGCTTCACCGCCGAGTTCTCGACCGAGGGTGCAGCCCTGTGCAACCCGAGCGCGGTGCTGCACCCGGACCAGACCGGCCTGCCGCCGGGCCAGGCAAGGCTTGCGGTGAGCCTGCGGGCCATCGGCGAGGGTCACCTGTCCTCGATCGGCTTCGTGACGGCGCTGGTCGGTCCCGGCCCGGAGTGGACGTTCGAGCCGCGGGACCTGCCCGTCGTCTCCGGCACCACCAGCCTGGCCAGCTGGCGGCGGGACCAGCTCCGGGAGGTGCTGCTCGACCACGGCCACATCGACGAGCTCTCGTACAGCGTGCTGGCTGCGCTGCCGGAGGTCTTCACCGGGCCGGACCTGCATCGGGTGCTGTTCGAGTCCCACCCGGACATGCTCGGCCGGGCAGGGGTCCAGGCGACGGTCGATCTGCTCCGTCAGCTGGTCGCGTCGGCGTACGAGGTGCAGTTCGACGCCGATCTCTCGCTGAGCCAACGGGTGCTGCTGCCCTCGGCCGCCGAGGAGAGCCACGGGATGGAGGACGCCCGGTTCGTGCTGTTCACCGGCGACGACGGCAGCGTCGAGTACCGCGCCACGTACACCGCCTATGACGGGCGGCACATCGCGCCGCGGCTGCTGACCAGTCCCGACCTGCGGGTGTTCGCGGCCCACCGGCTCGCCGGCCCGGCCGCCCGCAACAAGGGGCTGGCGTTGTTCCCCCGACTGGTCAACGGCGTGCACCTGTCGCTGTGCCGTTCCGACGGCGAGAGCACCAGTCTCGCCTACTCGGATGACGGCTTCGTCTGGGGCACGCCACAACCGCTGCAGGTGCCGAGCGCGTCCTGGGAGACGCTGCAGGTCGGCAACTGTGGGCCGCCGATCGAGACCGACGCCGGGTGGCTGGTGCTGACCCACGGGGTCGGCCCGATGCGGGTCTACACCATCAGTGCCCTGCTGCTGGACCTGGTCAACCCGGGCCGCGTCATCAAGCGGCTGCCGGATCCCTTGCTGAGCACGGCATCTGACGAGCGGGAGGGCTACGTTCCCAACGTCGTCTACTCCTGCGGAGGGGTCGTCCACGACGGGCGGCTCTGGATCCCGTACGGGATCGGCGATGCCCGGATCAGCGTCGCCTGGGTCGACGTCGCCGAGCTGATCGACGCGATGGTGCCGGCGTGAGCAGGTGGAGGCGCCGAGGCGCCTCCACCTGCTGACGGCTTGCTGAGAGCTCAGCCGGCGTTCTGCGCGAGCTGCAGTGCCTGCTGCGGGAACCAGGCCCCGGCCGCCGGGTCGGCGATGCCCCACAGCGGGTCGTTCTGCTGCTGCTGGGCCGCGGTCCAGCCCCACGGGTTGTAGGCGGAGTAGTCCCAGGCGCGGGCGCCGCCGGCGATGTTGCACTGGCCGTCGGACTCGCCCGGGTTCTTGACCCAGAGGTAGGCGTCGGCCAGCGGCACCCCGGTGCTGGCCGTCGGCTTGTGGCCGAGACCTGCGCCGGGCGGGTTGCACCAGTTGCCGCTCTGCAGGCCGGTGATGACGCTGTCCGGCTGGTTGTACGGCGCCGCCTTGTACGCGGTCATGTCGTTCGGGCCCCTGCCGTTGCGGCTGGTGTCGACCACGAAGTGCGCCGTCGGGACCAGACCGTTCAGCAGGCTGGCATAGCGCTCGGTGATGGCGCCGGTGTAGTGCACCTGATCGGCCGTCGCGGTGTCGCTCCAGACCCCGTACCGGTCCAGCGCGACGCCGGTCCAGTTGTTGGACGGGCCGCCGTTCCAGTACTGGTTCGGGCAGTCAGCGAACGCGCCCGGGCTGATCGTGGTCGTGTACGCCAGGCACTCGGCGACCCAGCTGCCGTAGAAGTTCGAGTTGACGGTCCACTGGTAGTTGGACACGTTCAACGCGAAGCCCTGGACGTCGTTGACGCCCGCGGCGGTCAGTCTGCTGGCGATCTCGCCCACGTTCTGCCACGCGCTGTTGCCGGCGTCGAGATAGACCGAGGCGTTGGGGTCGTTGCTCTCCAGCGCGTCCGCCGCGTACTTGATGTCAGCGAGCCGGCCGGCCGTGAGCGCCGCGATGTCCTGGCCGGGGTAGGCGGCCGGGCAGTCGCTGGGCAGGTTGGCCAGCCCGTCCGGCTCGACGACGACGACGGCCTTGCCGTGGCCGAGGCCGCTGACGAAGCCGTCGATCCAGGTCCGGTAGGCAGCGTCCGTCGGGGCGCCGCCGGAGGAGTACTGCGAGCAGTCCCGGCCCGGGACGTAGTAGACGACCAGGACCGGCACGGTACGGAAGCCGTTGTCCGCCGTGACCAGCCGGGCGACCTGTTGGCGCACCTCGCCCGGCGTCCCCTTGGTGAACCAGTCGGCCTGCGGGGTGAACACCTCGTCGGCGACCAGCGCGGCGTCGTGGGCGTCGTGGTGGGCGAACAGCTGGGCGACCTGCTGGAGGGCTGCCTGGTCCGGCTTGTGGAAGGCGAACCTGGTGGTGCCGGCGAGCTGATGGCCGGAGGTGACGGCCACGGCCGGGGCGGCGGAGAGGCCGGCCAGGGCTGCGACTGCCGTGAACACGACGGCGCCGCGACCGCGCCGCCGCCGGGTGCCGGAAGCGGATTCCGGGTGGACCATGGAGTACTCCTTCTGGACAGGCTGATCCGTACGGGCGGAGCTCGCCCGCGGGGAGTGGGGACTGCCCCGAAGCGGCGATCTGGGCGATTTGCCCCGCCCGCCGCCGGACCTGGTGAGACTCTGAACCCGCACCGCGGCGCTGTCAATGGGAGCGTTCTCACGGATTGTTGGCAAGCGGCGACGGCCGGTGCCGGGCCGCCGGGGTCAGCCCCGGCGGGCCCGCGCGATCAACTGGTCCCAGACCGCGTTGCGTGCCTCGTCGACCGTACGGCGGCCCGGGTCGGCGTCGTGCCAGGCCACGATCTCCCTCGCCCCGACCGAGAACGGAATTGTGGCGACCCAGCCAGGCACGAACGACTTGACCTTGCTGTTGTCGAAGATCACCGAGTGTGCCTTGTCGCCGAGCAGGCCCGGGCCGAGCTCCGGGTCGGCGGCGGCGATCGTCTCGGACGCGACGTGCACCAGCTCGGGCTGGGCGACGCCCGCGGCCCGGCCGAGGGCGAGGTAGATCTGGTCCCAGGTCAGCCAGTTGTCCGAGGTGATCGTGAAGCTGTCCCCGTAGGCCTGCGGCCGGCCGAGCAGCCCGACGAAGGCCTGGGCGAAGTCGGTGTGGTGGGTCAGCGTCCACAGCGAGGTCCCGTCCCCGTGGACCACGACCGGCAGGCCCCGGCGCATCCGGTCGATGTCGGTCCAGCCGGCCATGGTCGGGATCGCGGTGCGGTCGTAGGTGTGGCTCGGCCGGACGATCGTGGCCGGGAAGCCGTGGTCCCGGTAGGCCGCGACGAGCAGGTCCTCGCAGGCGATCTTGTCGCGGGAGTACTGCCAGAACGGGTTGCGCAGCGGCGTCGACTCGAGGATCGGCAGCCGGGCCGGCGGCTTCTGGTAGGCCGACGCCGAGCTGATGAACACGTACTGCCCGGCCCGGCCGGTGAACAGGTCGATGTCGGTCTGCACGTGTTCCGGGGTGAAGGCGACGAAGTCCACGACGACGTCGAAGCTGCGGTCTGCCAGCGCCTGGCGCACCGACCCGGGCTCGCGGATGTCGGCGTGAACCACCTCGGCACCCGCGGGGAGCGGTCTGGTCGGCGTGGCCCCGCGGTTGAGGATGGTCAGCTGGTGCCCCGCGCGCAGCGATGCCTCTGCGCAGGCGGAGCTGATGATGCCGGTGCCCCCGATGAACAGCACGGTCAAGGCGGTCATGGCTTGCGGGTCCTCTCGACGGTCCGGCCGGCACGACGTCGAGCCGACCAGTGCGAGCATGCCATGCCCGCCAGCCTTGACCGGTGCTGGGACGGCCTGCGCCGTACGGCTGCGGCCCGGCCGGCACCGATCCGGGAGACTGACAGGCATGCGCATCCTGCTGCCGCCGAGCGAGGGCAAGGCACCCCGCGGCCGGGCCCGGTCACTGTCCGTACGAGGCCTCGAAGGGCCGCTGGCGGACGCGCGGCTGGCCGTGCTCCAAGCCGTCTCCGCCTGGTGCGCTGCGGATCCGGCGGCTGCGGCCAAGGGGCTGGCCCTGCCGCCCAGCACCGCGGCCGCCGACCTGGCCGTCAACGTTGCGCTGCTGACCGCCCCCACGATGGCCGCGATCGACCGGTTTCAGGGGGTGGTCTTCGATGGGCTGGCGATCGCCGGCATGGAGCCGGCGCAGCGGCGGCTCGCCCTGCGTACGTTGCTGATCGCGTCGGGGGCGTTCGGGCTGCTGACGGCGGGGGAGCCGGTGCCCGACCACCGGGTGCCGATGGCGTCGAGCGTTCCCGGCATCGGTGGGCTGACGCCGTACTGGCGCCGTCACCTGGCCGGCGTGATCCCCGCCATGGCGGCGTCCCGGCACCTGGTCGTCGACCTGCGCTCCAGCGACTACCTCGGCACACCACCGGTCCCCGTCGCCCAACGCCGGCACGTGCTGTCCGTACGGGTGCTCACCGAGCGAGCCGGCGCGCGCAGTGTCGTCAGCTACCCGAGCAAGCTCAGCAAGGGGCAGCTGGCGCGGGCTCTCGTCGCGGCCGAGGCGGCCGGGCGCAAGATCCGCAAGCCCGCCGACGTGGCGGAAGTCGCTGCTGCAGCGGGATTCCGGGTCGAGCCCGGCCACACCGCGACCGGGCAGCCGACCCTGGACCTGGTGCTGGCCGGTTAGGAGCCGAGGATCCGCACGTGGCCGGTCGCGTCCGGCCCCGACACCGCGCGGGTACGGATCCGGGCCCCGCGGCGCCGCTTGCGACGGCGCGGCAGCCGAAGCGCCCGCAGCAGTGCCAGCAAGCCCACCAGCAGGGCGACGCCGACGATGATCTCCTCCTCGCGCACCCCGTGGGCCGGCTCCACCGTCTTGGGGTGGCGGGGGTCGTACCGCAGCGCGATCGTCCGGTCGCCCTGCGGCCCGATGGCGGTGACGACCGTGGACACGTTCTGCCCGGCGGCGGTCGGATAGGTGACACCGACCGCGCGGCAGAGCCAGCAGCCGGTGCTGTCGAGGGTGCCGGTAGCGGTGACGCCGCGCTGGGACAGGGTCCGGTCGGCCCGGAGGTCACGCTGCAGGACGAAGCCGGAGGACAGCACGAGGGCGAGGCCCACCACGAAGACGAGGAACCTCGCGAACTTGCGCCCGCCGGAGCGTTCCCGGTAGCGCGTACGACGGTTGCGCACCACGGTCACCTGGCCTTCCGGTCCGGTTGCGCGATAAGTGACGACCGCCATTACCTCAGATGGACACCTGGCCTGCCCACTCGGGGTCGATCGTCACTCCGATGCGCAGCGGCTGGCGCCTTGCCGGGGCAGCGCCCGGGCGCGCCCGGCGGGCCTTGCGGATGAACGGGGCCAGTGCCGCGCGCAGCTCGCGAGCGTGCGCGGCGTTCAGGTCGATCTCGTACACCGGCCCGCCGACCCCGAACCGTACGGTCTCGACAGCCGCGCTGCCGTTGAGGTCGTCGACCAGGGATGTCGTTCTGCGTTCCGCCATCCCCCTACGGTCCTGTGGCGACCGTCGCAGGTCAAGCGACCCGCCCACCGTACGGGCAACCTTCTTTGCCGCGGGTGACGTCGGTCACGTCGGCGGAGGACAACTCAAGGCTCTGGGGGCGCGTCCGATAAGGGGGACGAGTCGCACCCGCGCGACTTCCCGCCAAGCAGCTGGGAGCTGTTCCACCGTGTCTGTCGTACCGCTGGTCCTGTCCGTCGGCAGCACTGTTCACCCGAAGGTTCCCGGCCTCGCCGACTCCTTCGGCTGGCTCGCCGGAGCCATCGGCATCGCCACCGGGTGGCCGCAGGTGCTGCGGCTCTGCGTGGGCCGCCGGCACGAGGGCCTCTCGCTCACCGCCAACGTCCTGGGCGTCCTCTATGCCACCGCCTGGCTGCTCTACGGCGTCGCCAACCACAGCACGGTGCAGGTCGTCACCAACATCCTCGGCCTAGCAGGACTTGTCGCCATCCTCGTCGGCCACCTGGTCCTGGCCCGACCGGCCACGAGGCAGTGGCTGCCGCTCCTGGTCACCGGGCTGGCCGTGCTGCTCGTGGTCTTCAGCCTCGGCGCTCGCCCGCTCGGGGTCACCGCCTCCATCGCCACCATCAGCGGGGTCGCGCCGCAGGTGCTGGTCCTGGCGAGGAACCGCTGGGCCGGGATCTCCGACGCTGCAGGTGTTTCCCGTACCCGATGGGGCCTGAGCTGCGCCGCCAACCTGCTCTGGGTGTCGTACGGGCTGCTGGTGGGTGACCCGGTGATCATCGTCAACTCATCCGTCATCACCGCCCTGGCCGCGGCCATCGTGGTCCTTGCGGCGGAGCCCCGGCGCCTGCCGGTGGCCGGGCTCGAGCTGGAGCCCGAGTACGCCGTAGCGGCCTGAGGCCACCGGCACCTCACCGCAGCCCCCGCGGCGGCGTGCGCTAGATGTAACCGGCCGGCCGTGCGACCCGTCACGTCCGCGAAACCGCGCCTCGATAGCGTCTGCCTGCCCGAAATGACCGATGAACGAGGGTGTGCGTGACGACAGCCCCAGCGACGGCGGTGCAGACCGTCCGTACCGCCTGCTCCTACTGCGGTGTCGGCTGCGGCATCGTCCTCGACGTCGCCGTTGACGCCGAGGGCCGCCGCCGGGTCGTCAGGTCGACCGGCGACAAGGAGCACCCGGCGAACGCCGGGCGGCTGTGCACCAAGGGTTCCACCACCGCGGAGATGCTGGCGGCGCCCGGCCGGCTGGAACACGCGCTGGTACGTCCGAACCGCGGCGACGAGGCCGTCCCCGTCCCCATCGACGCGGCCATCGCCCACGTGGCCCGCGAGCTGCGCCGGATCCTCGACCAGCACGGTCCCGACGCGCTGTCGTTCTACGTGTCCGGGCAGATGACGATGGAGGCGCAGTACCTCGCGAACAAGCTGGCCAAGGGCTTCGTCGGCACCAACCAGATCGAGTCCAACTCGCGGCTGTGCATGGCCAGCGCCGGCAGCGGCTACAAGCTGTCCCTCGGCGCCGACGGCCCGCCAGGCTCGTACGAGGACTTCGAGAAGGCGGAGGTCTTCTTCGTCATCGGCGCCAACATGGCCGACTGCCACCCGATCCTGTACCTGCGGATGATGGACCGGGTCAAGGCCGGCGCCAAGCTCATCGTCGTCGACCCGCGGCGCACCGCCACGGCCGCCAAGGCCGACCTGTTCCTCCAGGTCCAGCCGGGGACGGACATCGCGCTGCTGAACGGCCTGCTGCACCTGATCGTCGCCGACGGCAACGTCGACGCAAGCTTCATGGCGGAGTTCACCGACGGCTGGGACGCCATGCCCGACCTGCTCTGCGACTACCCGCCGGACAAGGTCAGCGCGATCACCGGTGTCGCCGAGGCCGACCTCCGCCAGGCGGCCCGCTGGATCGGTGAGGCCGGCGAGTGGATGAGCTGCTGGACCATGGGTCTCAACCAGAGCACCCACGGCACCTGGAACACCAACGCCGTGGTCAACCTGCACCTGGCCACCGGCGCGATCTGCCGCCCGGGTAGCGGCCCGTTCTCCCTGACCGGTCAGCCCAACGCCATGGGCGGCCGCGAGATGGGCTACATGGGACCGGGACTGCCGGGCCAGCGGTCGGTGCTGGTGCCCGCGGACCGGGCGTTCGTCGAGGAGCTGTGGGGCATCGAGCCCGGGACCCTGCGGGGCGAGGCAGGGCAGGGCACCGTCGAGCTGTTCACCAGGCTGGCGGCCGGGGAGATCAAGGCCTGCTGGATCATCTGCACCAACCCGGTCGCCTCGATGGCCAACCGCAGGACAGTGATCGCCGGCCTCGAGGCCGCCGAGCTGGTCGTCACCCAGGACGTCTTCGGCGAGACCGAGACCAACGCCTACGCCGATGTCGTGCTGCCGGCGGCGATGTGGGCCGAGTCAGACGGTGTGATGGTCAACTCCGAGCGGAGCCTCACCCTGCTCCGCCCGGCCGCCGACGCCCCCGGTGAGGCGCTGCCGGACTGGCAGCTGATCGCCAGGGTCGCCTGTGCGATGGGCTTCACCGATGGCTTCTCCTACTCCAGCGCCGAGGAGGTCTTCGAGGAGATCCGCCGGGCATGGAACCCCGGCACCGGCTACGACCTGCGTGGTGTCTCGTACGAGCGGCTGGCCCAGACCCCCGTCCAGTGGCCGGCCGCCCCCGATGGGCCGGCCCGCAACCCGATCCGCTACGTCAACGACGGCGTCAGCCAGGACCTGGTCGTGCGGCCGGACGGCAGCCGTCCCCGCCTGGTGTTCGCGACGCCGAGCGGCCGCGCACAGTTCTTCGCTCGGCCGCACCTGCCTGCGGCCGAGATGCCGGACGAGGGGTTCCCGTTCGTCCTCAACACCGGCCGGTTGCAGCACCAGTGGCACACGCTGACCAAGACCGGCAAGGTGGCCAAGCTCAACAAGCTCGACCCCGGGCCGTTCGTCGAGCTGCACCCGGAGGACGCCGCCCCGCTCGGCATCGCCGAGGGCGACCTGGTCGAGGTCGCCTCCCGCCGCGGACGGGCGGTGCTCCCCGCTGTCGTCACCGACCGGGTGCTGCCGGGCAGCTGCTTCTCGCCGTTCCACTGGAACGACCTGTTCGGCGAGTACCTCAGCATCAACGCGGTGACCAACGACGCCGTCGACCCGGTGTCCTACCAGCCCGAGCTCAAGTTCTGCGCCGTGTCGCTCACCCGCGTGTCCGCAGCTGTCAAGCCGGTCGTCGCCGGTCAAGCGGAGCTGCCGGTTCCGGGGACCAGGGAGAGCGCGATTGCCTTACTGGCAGGCGCTTTCGGCCTGCAGGACGCGCCGGCGCCGGAGCTGACCGAGGACGAGCGGCGCTACCTGCGCGGATTCCTCAACGGCCTGGGCACCCGCCTGGACACGGTGCGGGACACGGTGCCTGTGCTGCCGGACACCGCGCCCTTCCCGGCGGCACACGCCTTGTGGGTCAACGGAATGCTGGCCGGGATGTTCTCGCGCCTGCCGGGCGGTGAGGCTGCTGCCGGCCAACGGGCGCTCACGATCCTGTGGGCGTCGCAGACCGGCAACGCGGAGGAGGTGGCACTGCAGGCTGCAGCGCGATTCGCTGCGTCGGGCACCGAGCCTCAGGTCCGCTGCATGGGAGAGATGGCGGCGCTGCCGGCCGCGCACACCGACCTGCTGGTGATCGCCAGCACCTTCGGTGACGGTGACCCGCCGGACAACGGGGCGGGGTTCCTCCACCTGCTGGAGCGCACCGATGGCAGGCCGCTGGTCGACGTACGGTTCGCCGTCCTCGCGCTCGGTGACTCGTCCTACAGCGACTTCTGCGGTCACGGCCGGCGCATCGACGAGCGGTTGTCCGCACTCGGCGGCACCAGGTTGACCGCCCGGGTCGACTGCGAGCCGGACTTCGAGCCGGCGGCTGAACAATGGCTCCGGTCCGTGCTCACCAGGCTGGCCGAGCCGGTCATCCCTGCGCAGCAAGGGGCAGGGGTTCGCCGGGTGGGTAAGCGATCCGAAGGCGTGGTCGTCCTGTCCGGCAACAGGTTGCTCAGCCGGCCCGGTTCCGGCAAGGAGGTCCGGCAGCTCACCTTCGACCTCGGCGACAGCGGTCTCTCCTACGAGGTCGGGGACGCGCTCGGCATCGCGCCGGAGAATTGCCAGGACCTGGTCGACGAGTGGCTCGCCGTCCTGGGCGCCGACCCCGGCGAAATGGTGGAGGTGGCCTCCCTGGGCCAGGTTCCGTTCGGTCTCGCCCTCAAACGGCACCTCGAGATCTGCAAGGTCGGCCCCGAGCTGCTGCGGTTCGCGGCCACGGCGGTCAACGACCGGAGGTTGCGCCGGATGCTGGAGCCTGCCGGAAAGGTCGAGCTCGACCAGTGGTTGTGGGGTCGCCAGGCGATCGACGTCGTACGGGGCATGGGTCTGCGTGCCAGCCCGGCAGAGTGGGTCGGCGTGCTCAAGCGGCTGCAGCCGCGGCTCTACTCGATCTCCTCCAGCCAGCGGGTGGAGCCCGACCAGGTGCGGCTGACGGTCTCTGTCGTGCGCTACGAAGGCACCACCGGGGTGCCGCGCAAGGGCGTCTGCTCCGCGTTCCTCGCCGACGCCGAGCTGGGTACCCAGGTGCCGGTGTACGTCCAGCCCGCTCCGCACTTCCGGCCACCTGGCGACCCGGCGGCCGGCGCCATCATGGTCGGGCCGGGTACGGGCATCTCGCCCTTCCTCGGCTTCCTGCACGAGCGCCGGGCGACGAGCGCGACGGGCGGCAACTGGCTGTTCTTCGGCGAGCAGCAGGAGGCCACCGACTTCTACTTCCGCGAGGAGCTCGAGGCGATGCAGCGGGACGGGCTGCTCAACCGCCTCGACACGGCGTTCTCCCGGGACCAGCGGGCCAAGATCTATGTCCAGGACCGGATGCGCGAGCACGGCGCCCAGCTCTGGGCCTGGCTGGACGGCGGGGCGCACTTCTACGTCTGCGGCGACGCGACCCGGATGGCCAAGGACGTGGATGCCGCGCTGCGGGAGATCGTCGGCCGGCACGGCGGCCTGCGCGAGTCCGAGGCCTTCGAGTACGTCAAGCGGATGGTGGCCGAGAAGCGCTACGTCCGCGACGTCTACTGAGCCGGCGCGAAGTTCTCACCGCCGCCTCGGCCCAGGTGTGCGCAGAGCGTTGCGCTGATGTTGCGCGACATCAATCGAGGGGAAACCGCGCATTCCTACGCTGAGGCCAATCCACCCGCCGAAGGCCGGCCCCGACCCGCGAAGGACTCCGATGACACTCGAGACGACACAAGTCAAGGCCCCGGCCACGCCGGTGAAATCCGGCGCGGGCCGATGGATCGAGGACTGGCGGCCGGAGGACGTCGCATTCTGGAAAGCGGGCGGATCCCGGGTCGCTGCCCGCAACCTGGCCTTTTCGGTGTTCTCCGAGCACATCGGGTTCTCCATCTGGAGCTTGTGGTCGGTGTTCGTCCTGTTCCTCACGCCGGCCTACGGCATCAGCCACGATCCGAAGCACGCGGCCGCCGAGAAGTTCCTGCTCACCACCATCCCGACCGCGATCGGTGCCGCGGTGCGGATCCCGTACACCTTCGCCGTGGCGAAGTTCGGCGGCCGCAACTGGACCATCGTCAGTGCCCTGCTGCTGCTGGTGCCGACCACGATCGCGGCGTTCACCCTCAAGCCAGGCGTCTCCTTCAACACCTTGCTGATCGTGGCCGGGTTCGCCGGCGTCGGTGGCGGCAACTTCGCCTCGTCCATGACCAACATCAACTCGTTCTACCCGCAGCGGCTCAAGGGCCGCGCACTGGGCCTCAACGCCGGTGGCGGCAACGTGGGCGTCGCGACCGTCCAGCTGCTGGGGCTGCTGGTGCTGGCGACGGCGGGAAAGTCACACCCGCGGCTCCTGCTCGAGGTCTACATCCCGCTGGTCGTGATCGCCGCGCTCTGCGCTGCGCTGTTCATGGACAACATCGCCCACGTCCGCAACGAGAAGCGGGCACTGCGTGAGGCATCGCGCAGCGGTCACACCTGGATCATCTCCTTCCTCTACATCGGCACCTTCGGCTCGTTCATCGGCTTCGGATTCGCCTTCGGCCAGGTGTTGCAGAACCAGTTCGGTGCGCATTTCCTCACCGCCGGAAAGATCGACCCGGTCAAGATCGCCTACCTGACCTTCCTCGGCCCGCTGATCGGCTCGATCATCCGCCCCGTCGGCGGTTGGCTGGCCGACCGGTTCGGCGGCGCGAGGACCACGTTCGTCAACTTCATCGCCATGGCCGCGGCTGCCTCGGTCGTGCTGACCGCGTCCAAGGAGAAGTCGCTGGGCCTGTTCTTCGTCGGGTTCATGGCGCTGTTCGTGTTCTCCGGCGTCGGCAACGGCTCCACGTACAAGATGATCCCGGCGATCTTCCGGGCCAAGGGACTGGATCGGATCTCCGACGGGGGCGACCCCGACGCGGTCGAGCACGAGTCCCGCCGCTACGCCAACGCCGTGATCGGCATCGCCGGCGCCGTGGGTGCTTTCGGCGGTGTGCTGGTGAACATCGCGTTCCGGCAGTCGTTCCTGCACACCAAGAACGGCGACGCCGCCTACATCGGCTTCATCGCGTTCTACCTGGTCTGCGTCGTCGTCACCTGGGCGGTCTACGTCCGGGCCGGGAGGAACAAGCTCGCGGGCGTCTGAGGGCTGCCGCGACGCCTCTGCGTTGCCCGCTGCCAGCGGGCAACGCAGAGTGCGTGGGTGCCTTGAGCAGGACGGCCCGGCGGAGAACCGCCGTGCGGCTCGAGCTCAGTACCGCCAGTCGGAGGAGCCGGCGCCTGCCCGCTCGGGCTCGTAGGCCAGCCGGTAGCCGCGCTTGACCACGGTCAGGATCACGCGGGGGTCGCCGAGGGCGGTACGCAGCCGGCCGACCGCCACCTCGACAGCGTGCTCGTCGCCGCCCTCGCCCGGCATCAGCTTGAGCAGCTCGGCCCGGGTGACGACGTGGCCGGGGACCCGTACCAGCTCACGAAGCAGCACCATGGCAGCGCTGCTGAGCGGGATCACCTTGTCGTCCAGGACGACCGCCTGGCCGCGGATGTCGAGCAGGTGGCCGGCAACCGGCACGGTGATGCCCCTGCGCCGGGGCACCTGCTCGACGATCTCGCGCACCAGAGCACCCAACCGCCCCCTGTCCGGCTGGATGACCGGGATGTTCTCGCGCAGCAGCGGCCCAGCCGTGACCGGACCCACGCAGGCAGCGACGACCCGGCTGCGCAGCGCATCGCTCACGGCGTCAGCAAGCCCCAGCTCGTGCCCTGTCTGCAGGAAGCTGGTGGCCGCCGGCGCACTGGTGAAGGCGACGCAGTCGACACCGCCGTCGGTGACC